>NZ_CP032551.1:2115000-2414243 GCF_009734345.1 Pseudidiomarina andamanensis
AACTCAAGCCATTTGCTGAGCTGTTTATGATTATGGTGAGTATCGCCGTTGCCGCTATTCCAGAAGGTTTGCCAGCGGTGATGACCATTACTCTTGCGGTTGGTGTGCAGGCGATGGCACGACGCCATGCCATTGTGCGCCACCTGCCAAGTATCGAAACACTCGGTGCAGTCTCAGTGATCTGTACCGATAAAACGGGAACGTTAACGCGAAACGAAATGATGGTCGCAGCGCTCACGTTGAGCGATGCTCAGTTTAATATAACCGGCGATGGTTATGCGCCGAGTGGCGAAGTGATCAATGCGACGGTTGACACTGCTTTGGTCAGCGATGAGCCGCGTTTGCGTGATATCGGGCGTATAGCACTGCTATGTAACGATGCACAGTTACATGAATCGGCAGACGGCTGGCAAGTTATGGGTGATCCGATGGAAGGCGCGCTACTAGCTTTTGTAGCAAAGCTCGGCATTTCGGTTGAGCACGACCGGCGGCAATGGCATCGCCATGATGAAATTCCCTTTGATGCCGAAACACGCTACATGGCGACGTTAGATCATGATCACCGAGGGCATGCTTTTGTCAGTGTAAAAGGTGCGCCTGAGCAAATCCTAACGATGTGTTCTTGGCAATATGCGGCGGGACGGCAGATTACCGAACTTAATCGTGACTATTGGTTGGTCGAAGCAAAACAGCTTGCCGCACAAGGATTACGCGTGTTGGCATTGGCGCAACGCCAAGTGGCGGATACTGACGTCGTGCTTGAGCAATCAGAGTTGAGCAAAGACCTTGTTCTGGTTGGTTTGGTTGGGCTCATTGATCCGCCACGTGCGGAAACAATCGAAGCGATACAACAGTGTCGCCAAGCTGGTATTAGTGTGAAGATGATTACTGGCGACCATCCCGGAACTGCGACAGCGATTGCACATCAAGTTGGCATTAAAAATGCGGATAGGGTACTGACCGGTAGCGAGCTTGATAATTTATCTGATGAGCAATTCAACGACACCGTAAACGAAGTGCATGTGTTCGCCCGTACCAGCCCTGCGCATAAATTGCGATTAGTTCAGGCGTTACAAGCACAGCAGCAAGTGGTGGCGATGACCGGCGATGGCGTCAATGATGCGCCGGCTCTAAAACGCGCCGATGTTGGCATCGTCATGGGTATTCGCGGTAGTGAAGCGACCAAGCAAGCAGCAGATGTGGTGCTCACTGACGATAACTTTGCCTCCATCGTTGCTGCGGTACAGCAAGGTCGTACGGTTTACGATAACCTGAAAAAAGTTATCAGTTGGGATATTCCCACCAGTGTTGGTGAATCCATGGTAATTATTCTCGCCTTGCTATTGGGGCTTGCTCTACCCATTACACCGGTTCAGTTGTTGTGGGTGAATTTGGTGACCGCCATTACCCTAGGCTTAACCTTGGCGTTCGAACCGACGGAGCCGAATAGTATGAAACGACCGCCGCGACACCGTTCAGAGCCATTGTTGCGAGGTACTTTAGTTTGGCATGTTGTTTTTGTATCGATGCTGTTTGTCGCGGCGCTTTATGGTGTGTTTCAATATACCCTCAATCAGGGGCAGAGTATTGAAGTGGCGCGCAGCATGGCACTGAATACAGCGGTTGTGCTCGAAATCTTTCATCTATTCTTTATTCGCAATATTTATGGTGCTTCGCTGACATGGCGGACGCTTCGGGGCACTCGCCCGTTGTGGATAGCGGTAATTTTAATTGTCATGGCGCAAGCACTGGTCACTTATGTTCAACCGCTACAACAGCTCTTTGGTATCGCTGCGCTTGACTGGCACGAGGTGTTAATCGTGCTGCTGATTGGGGTGGCGCTATTGGTAACCGTTGAATTTGAGAAGCAATTACGAATCCGGTTTTTTAATTGGCGATTGTAACCCTTTACCTAATCCTTTCATTTTTCACATTGTTCAGGTGGGCGCTGCTCGCTACTATGCAACCGTTAATTAAACGGTACGCGAGTGGGGAGCGCAGCCATGTATAAATTCTTATTGGGTCTAATCATGAGCACCATGGTGATTTTGGTTGCTTGTAGTCCACAAGAGCAAGAAACCTTTGTGAAAAGTTCGAGTGTTAAAGAGCCTAATACTTCAGTGGCTAAGCGTCACGCGGGAGCCCCTTCTCAACAGCGCGTACAAGTCGAACTACCTGTTTTTCAACTTTAACGGCACCACTGCGTTGTCGATCAAGCGCCCAATCAATGTGTTCGGCAACCATGCTAGATACATCGGGACGGCGTGTTTCTAGCGCTCTAATAATATCCGTATCCGTTGGTGCATTCCCCATGGCCACCGCCAAATTGCGTAACCAACAGTCATAGCCAATACGACGAATCGGTGAGCCTTCGGTACGCTTCAAGAACGTTTCTTCATCCCACTGCCATAATTCAAGTAACTCTGGTGCATGCAGTTCTTGGCGGGGTGAAAAATCGCCCTCATCGGTTAATTGAGCGTAACGATTCCACGGGCAAATCAATTGACAATCATCGCAGCCATAGATTCGATTCCCCATCAATGGGCGATACTCTTCTGGGATGCTGTCGCGTAACTCGATGGTTAAGTAAGAAATACAGCGGCGAGCGTCGAGTTTATATGGCGCCACAATCGCTTGCGTGGGACAAATAGTAATGCAGGCGCTGCATGTTCCGCACTTTTCCTCAACTTCGTTGTCGGTAGGCAGTGGTAAATTAACAAGAAGTTCGCCCAAGAAAAACCATGAGCCGCTGCCTTCATCAAGCACTAAGGTGTGTTTTCCACGCCAACCTAGGCCGGCTTTTATCGCCAACGGCTTTTCCATAATCGGCGCGGAATCGACGAAAGGTCGAAAATCTAGGTCTGCGCAGGCTTCTTGGATTTTTTCGCCGAGTTGTTTTAAGCGTTTTCGCATGAGTTTGTGATAGTCGCGGCCTAATGCATAGCGACTGATATACCCGAGGCGAGGATTTTTTAACGTTTTGGCGAAGCCAGCTTCAGCTGGCAGGTAGTTCATGCGCACAGAAATAGCGCGCACGGCACCTTCGTGAAGTTGATCAGGGCGGGTGCGCAAGTCTTCGTGACGGGCCATCCACTCCATATCGCCGTGCATGCCTTGCTCTAGCCAGCGGCGTAAATGCTCGCGTTCAGTGCTGAGGTCGACATCGGTAATACCAACCTTTTGGAACCCCAGTTCGGCGCCCCAGCGTTTAATATCTTCGGCCAGTTGGTGATAATCCATAGAATTCGATTTATCCTCTACACTATTAGCACAAGTAACGTAGCACACGTAAATAGTCAGCGTGATTTGGCGCTAACATAGCAAAAACAGCCAAGGGATGCACCGATGTCAATTGATTTAACCAGCATGATCTACACCGCTGAGCAAGTGAGAGTAGGTGAGCAAGAAGCTGCTGTCGCTTGTGATGTGAGTATGGCGCAACTTATGCAGCGCGCGGCACAAGCATGTTTGGGCGCAATTCAAGCGCAACAGCCAGTTCCAGCAAGTTTACTCATTGTGTGTGGGCCGGGGAATAATGGTGGCGATGGTTGGGTTTTAGCACGTTTGGCGCAGCATGCTGGTTATAAAGTACAAGTTGCAGCGACAGCGCCACGCTCTAATCTAGCGGTACTCGCGGCACAAGCATGGCGAGACCAAGGCGGGCTAGTGCTTGAACTGGAATCATTATCTGCAGGCCATTTTCAAGGCGTTGATGTTGTTGTCGATGCGATGTTTGGCAACGGTCTGAGTCGTGACCTGACCGCACCATTTATTGATGTGGTGGAATTGATTAATCGCCATGAAGATGACTGTTGGATTTTAAGTATCGATGTTCCTACCGGTTTAGATAGCGACACTGGCGTTGCGAAACCTACAGCTGTGCAAGCCAACTGCACGGTCACAATGATTGCGCTGAAGGTTGGATTAGTTACCGGCGAGGCTGTGGACTATTGTGGCGATATTGTGTTGGCTGATCTCGGTATTAGTCGGGCTTTTTTCCGGACACCACCCACTTTGCGAGTTATTCAGCGCAACTTGGTGAGTGAGCACTTACAACGGCGCCGCAATTCGTCACATAAAGGCAATTATGGTCACGTATTAATTGTTGGTGGCGGTGCTGGCATGAGTGGTGCGGCATTGCTAGCTGGGCGAGCGGCATTAAGATGCGGTGCTGGCAAAGTGTCCATTGCTTGCCACCGTGATTCGCAACTCGCCATTGCAACGGCACAACCTGAATTGATGGTGCATGCCGTCGCGGATGACTTGACCGCACTGTTAGACGTGGCAACAACGGTGGTGATTGGGCCCGGACTTGGTCAAACGGCATGGGCGAGAACACTCGTCGAACAGGTTGCTAAATGGCAGGGGCCGGTCGTATGGGATGCCGATGCTCTCAATAGTCTTGCTGTAGCCCCGTTTTCGAAGCCGACCGAAAGTGACTGGCTGTTTACCCCGCATCCCGGAGAGGCAGCGCGTCTGCTGGGCTGTACTACGCAAGATGTTGCCGCGAACCGATTTCAAGCACTTACACAAATTTGTCAGAACTTTCAGGCGTATACACTACTCAAAGGTGCAGGAACATTAGTAAAATCGCCCCATCAAAATGACGCATGGGTATGTCGTCGAGGTTCGCCAGCTTTAGCAGTAGGTGGCAGTGGCGATGTTTTAAGCGGGGTTATCGGGGCGTTGCTCGCTCAGAAAATCCCGCTTGAACAGGTACTTGCGATAGCTGCATGGTTACACGCTGTAGCGGGCGAAAATGCTGCGCAGCGAGGAGAACGTGGTACACTACCGAGCGATTTAATGGCCGAACTTCGCGCCCTTGTGAATCCGCACCAGTTATTGGCAACCGGTGCTTAAAAAACGCTGAATGAGTAGGGGTTCATGCACAAGCATACTTTGTTTTTAAAAGATGAAGCGGCGTTACTTAATACGGCACGCGCGCTTGCCGATGGGGTTAAAGCACACGAGAACGCATTAGCTGAGAGTGGCCTAACGATTTATTTGTTGGGTGAGCTGGGTGCTGGGAAAACCACGTTTAGTCGCGGGTTTATTCAACAACTGGGCCATCAGGGCCACGTCAAAAGCCCAACTTACACGTTAGTTGAGAGCTATGAATTAGAGCCATGGCAAATTAATCATTTTGATTTGTACCGACTGGCAGATCCAGAAGAGCTTGAATTTATGGGCATCCGTGATTACCTTGGAACCCATCGAATCATTTTGGCAGAATGGCCGCAACGTGGCGAAGGCTATTTACCACAGCCTGATATAATTATAACGATTGATTATGCGGACACTGCGCGATCAATCACATTCGAAGCGCTAACAAAACGAGGTCGAGAGTTACTCGATACTATGTAATGCGAAACTTTTTAGCGAAAGTGGCGGCGTTGTGCTGGCTTTTAAGCGGTGCGGCGTACGCGAATGATATTGAAAATATCCGTATCTGGCCGGCTCCGGACAACACGCGTGTTGTTTTTGACCTGAGTAGCAGCCCAGATTACAGCTATTTTACTTTATATCAGGCTCCGCCTTATCGCTTAGTCATTGACTTCAATACAACCAAACTCAACGTCGATTTAGCCAAGCTACAAAACGAATCGTTGCTTATTAAGAAGATTCGAACGAGCACACCGAAAGATAAAAATTCAACACGTATTGTGTTAGAGCTCAGCGACAAAATTGATGCGAAAGTATTTCCGCTTGCGGCGAATGATCGCTATGGCGAACGGTTAGTGATTGATTTGCCCGGGCGCTCAATAGAACGACGTACCGAAGCCTTAACCGTCGAGCAGTTGAAAGAACGTAAGGTAACCATTGCGATTGATGCGGGTCATGGTGGTGATGATCCTGGTTCCATTGGGCCTCGTGGCACCTATGAAAAGCATGTGGTACTCAAAATCGCCAAGGCCCTCGCTGATATCATCAATCAAGATAGCGCAATGCAAGCCTACTTAATTCGCTCAGGTGATTATTACGTCGGGCTAAAAGCACGAACGCGTAAAGCTGAAGACATTAACGCCGATTTGTTGGTATCGATACATGCTGATGCGTTCACTAGTCCACAACCTCGTGGTGCCTCGGTATGGGTGCTTTCGACACGACGTGCAAACAACGAAATGGGTCGAATGCTCGAGGACAAAGAGCGGATGTCCGATGTGCTCGGTGGTGTCGATATGCGCGTGGAAGAAGATGATACCTACGGTTATATCAGTAAAACAATTTTAGATTTGAGCATGGGTCACGCCATGAGTACCGGCTATGAAATGGCGAAAGAAGTGATTGCGGAAATGAAACGCGTTGCCCACATGCATAAACACGAACCGCAGCATGCAAGCTTGGCGGTGTTAACCTCCGGCAATGTGCCCTCGATGTTGGTTGAAACTGGGTTTATCTCGAATCCGCAAGAAGAACAGCAGTTGTTGACCAATAAACATCAGCAGCAATTAGCTCGTGCTATTTACCAGGGTGTGCGTAATTATTTCCAGCGACGACCACCGGATGGCACGTTGTTTGCCACCAGTCGCAGCAAAACGCATATTGTCCGTTCAGGCGAGTCTTTGTCGGTTTTGGCGCAGCGTTATAACACGACAGTGAAAGCTATCAAAGAGCAAAATCGGCTCTCAAGCAACGTGCTGCACATTGGTCAAAAGTTAGAAATTCCATCGTCATAATATTAGGTTTCGGTCATGCCTATTCAATTACTGCCGATTAGTCTGGCGAACCAGATTGCGGCAGGTGAAGTTATCGAGCGCCCTGCATCAGTCGTAAAAGAATTGGTGGAAAATTGTCTGGATGCAGGGGCATCACAAGTCACTATCGACATCGAACAGGGCGGGCGGCGCCGCATTCGTGTGCGCGACAACGGTAATGGCATTCCGCGCGATGAGCTGGCACTGGCGTTGAGTCGTCATGCAACCAGCAAAATTAGCTCGTTGAGTGATTTAGAAGCCATTCAAAGCCTAGGTTTTCGGGGCGAAGCGTTGGCAAGTATTAGTTCCGTCTCGCGCCTGACGCTCACGTCAAAAACACCAGAACAAGAGCAAGCGTGGCAAGCATGGGTTGAAGGCCGTGATATGCAGGCTGAGTTAGCTCCGGCAAGTCATCCGCAAGGCACCACGGTGGATGTACAAGATTTGTTCTTTAATACGCCGGCTCGGCGAAAATTTTTGCGCACCGATAAAACTGAATTTAGCCATATTGATGAAGTATTGCGACGTATTGCGCTGGCTCGTTTTGACGTGCGCTTTCAACTCCTACACAACGACAAAATAGTCCGTCAATATGCTGCGGTACAAACGCCTGAGCAATATATTAAGCGCGTGGGGCAGGTGTGTGGCGGTAGCTTTACCGATCAAGTGATATCGATTGATGAGCAATCCGGTCCTGTAAGACTATGGGGTTGGGTGGCTCCAGCACATGCATGTCGCCACCAAGCGGACGTGCAGTACTTCTATGTGAATGGCCGCATGATGCGTGATCGCTTGTTAGGTCATGCGGTGCGGCAAGCCTATGGTGATAGTTTGGGCGAAGATCGAGCGCCCACCTTTGTTTTATACCTTGAATTACCAGCACAAGATGTCGATGTGAATGTGCATCCTGCGAAACACGAAGTGCGCTTTCATCAAGCACGGCAAATTCATGATTTTGTTTTGGCTAGTGTGCGTCAGGCATTCACTGCACAGCAGCCACAGTCTGCTGCGGAACCGACAAACCGTAGTCAACATGGCTATACCGCCAGTAACGAAGCGCTGGCGCAGCAAGTGCGAGAATTACAGCCGCAACATCGCGAAATTTTTCCAACGCGGCCGACAGTTTCGCCTTCGGCCGTCGCCGATTACGCAAACTTTGCAACGCCAACAAAAGCTCCGGCAGACGTTAGTGCACGTGTCGAGACGTCAATAGCCGACAGTAAAGTACTAACTATTGTTCAGCAACGCTTCGCGCTGGTTGAGCATGAATCGTTGGCGTTGTTGAATTTGCAGCAGGTTCAGCACCACTATTTGCAGCAACAGTTCAGTCAGCAGGCTAAAATTGGACTGGCAGGACAACCTTTGTTAATACCGGTGAAACTTACCGATTCTGATATTGTGACCGCGCTCAAGTCTGTTGATATGAAAGAGCTCGCGTTATTAGGAATTCGGCTAGAGTGCGCGAAGCAGTCAGTTACCGTTTTAGATGTGCCTTCGGCGCTACGACAGACTGACATTGCATCGAGTATGCGAATGCTGGTATCGAAGCTAAACAATCACCAAGAGCTGATTGCTTGGTTGGCGCTTCATCAAGTGCAATCGAATTATTCGTTGGCGCAGGCTGAACACTGGCTGCAATACGCACGAGATCTTAATGACTGCCCTGCGTCATTCTGGCTGGCGGTATCGTTACCATCACTACCAGAGGCGCTAAGATGAACAAACCTTATGTGATTTGTCTTTACGGGCCGACAGCTGCAGGAAAAACAGGTTTGGCGATTGCGCTCACGCAACACTTACCGTGCGATATTATCTCTGTTGATTCAGCGCTGATTTACCGTGGTATGGATATCGGCACAGCGAAGCCAACGGTCGAAGAGTTAGCGCAAGCACCGCACCGACTCATTAATATTTGTGACCCGGCCGAAAGCTATTCGGCGGCGCAGTTTGCGGCCGATGCACGTCGAGAAATCGATAGCATTATTGCCGCTGGCCGAATTCCGCTGTTGGTTGGCGGCACCATGTTGTATTTCAAAGCCTTGCTTGAAGGTATGTCAAAATTACCTGAAGCTGATGCCACAATTCGCGCGCAACTGACCCAAGAGTTAGAACAGAAAGGCAGCGAGGCGCTACACGCCGAGTTGCAACAGATTGATCCGCAAAGCGCACAGCGTATTCACCCGAATGACCCACAACGATTATTGCGTGCGCTGGAGGTGTACCGAATTAGCGGAAAACCAATCTCGGAGCTTACCGCTGAGCGTCATGGAGCATTACCATACCCAATTATTCAAATGGCAGTTGCGCCAAGTGATCGGGCGGTGTTGCATGAACGTATTGCGTTAAGATTTCGTCAAATGGTTGAACAAGGCTTCATTGAAGAGGTCGAACAACTACGACAACGGTCGGATTTACATATCGATATGCCTTCGATACGTTGTGTCGGATACCGTCAAGCTTGGCAGTACCTTGATGGTGAGTTTGATTTTGAAGAAATGATTAACCGTGGCATTTTTGCGACCCGGCAATTGGCAAAACGCCAATTAACGTGGTTACGGAAATGGCCTGATGTTCATTGGTTGGAAACAGAATCACCGACGTTGGTTCAACAAGCGTTAGCTATTTGTGCGGAACCGCCGAAGTTATTTACACAAAACAACCTTGAAAACTAAAACATTCACCTTATATTCAGTATAAGCTGAAATAAAATAGACCAAGCTGTGAAATTGCGGGAATTCATCTATATTAGAAGTGACTGGCATGAGCGGGCGGTAAGATGTTGCTAGACACAAACAATAACAAAAAAGGAAATAAGAATATGGCTAAGGGGCAAACATTACAGGACCCGTTTTTGAATGCGTTGCGCCGTGAGCGCGTTCCGGTGTCAATTTACCTAGTTAATGGAATTAAACTGCAAGGCCAAATCGAATCATTTGACCAGTTTGTTATTTTATTAAAGAACACCGTAAGCCAAATGGTTTACAAACATGCAATCTCGACTGTTGTTCCGGCGCGTATTCCGCAGAACTACTTGCCAATTGGCGAGAACAGCGAAGAGGCAATTGATTAAAGCAACCAAGTAAGGAGCAGTGATAGCTTGTTTGATAGGTTTGAAAGTGGTGAGCGGGCTATCCTGGTCCACGTTGATTTCCCTGCCGAAATCGATCGTGAAGATCTCTCTGAACTTCAATTATTAGTTTCCTCAGCCGGTGTCGAAACACTCGGCGTGGTGACCGCCTCACGGAGCACTCCAAGCTCCAAGTATTTTGTAGGTTCTGGTAAAGCGGAAGAAATTGCCGATCAAGTTAAGTTGCTTGATGCCAATATTGTGATATTCAATCACAGTTTGAGCCCTACCCAAGAACGTAACCTCGAAAAGCTTTGTGAGTGTCGGGTACTTGACCGTACCGGGCTCATACTTGATATCTTCGCCCAACGTGCACGAACTCATGAGGGTAAACTGCAGGTTGAATTGGCGCAGCTTCGCCATATATCCACGCGATTGGTTCGAGGCTGGACTCACTTAGAGCGTCAAAAAGGTGGTATCGGTTTGCGTGGTCCTGGTGAAACTCAGTTAGAAACCGACCGCCGTTTAATTCGTGGGCGTATCAAGAATATTTTAGGCCGCCTAGAGAAAGTCCAGAAGCAACGTGAGCAAGGACGACGAGCTCGTCAGCGTGCCGAGATTCCAACCGTTTCGTTAGTAGGTTATACCAACGCAGGTAAATCAACGCTGTTTAATCGCATTACGGAATCACAAGTTTATGCGGCTGACCAATTGTTCGCGACACTGGATCCGACGCTACGAAAATTAGAGTTGCCCGATGTTGGCTCAATCATCTTAGCCGATACCGTAGGTTTCATTCGCCACTTGCCGCACGAGCTCGTCGCAGCGTTTAAAGCGACCTTACAAGAAACCCAAGAAGCCGATTTGCTGTTGCATGTGATTGATATAGCCGATGAACGTCAGGCTGAAAATATGCAGCAAGTGCAGGATGTATTGCACGAAATTGGTGCGGATGAAATTCCACAATTACTCATTTGTAACAAGATTGATAAACTTGCAGACGGTTCCGCACGTATAGATACCAACGATGAAGGTTTACCGATACGTGTCTGGTTGTCAGCACAAACTGGCGACGGAATTGATTTGTTACAACAAGCCTTAGTGCAACGGTTGCGCCCAAGGATGGTTGACGTATCCTTACGAATTCCGCCATCAATGGGCAAATTACGTGGTAAGCTGTATGCGATGAAGAGCGTTACCGGTGAGGAAGCTCGCGATGATGGCCAGTTGGCTCTGCATGTGCGAATGTCCGCAGTTGACTGGCAACGCTTGAGTAAACAAGTCGCCGAAGAGTATGGCGATAGCTTGCAAGGCTTTGTAGAATAGTTGCAACATATTTAATAAAACATATTTATAAACTACCCAGAGTTGGAGTAATCAATGGCCTGGAATCAACCGGGAAACGGTAATAATAATGACCGTGATCCATGGAAAAACCAAGGCGGCCGCGATCAAGGTCCGCCTGACTTAGATGAAGCGATTCGTAACTTGCTTGGCAAGTTAGGTCTTGGTGGCAATAAAGGTAATGGCGGCGGCGCGAACAAAAGCGGTGGTGGTATTCCATCGCGCGGAATCGGCGTTATCGTCATTCTCGCTGTTGTCATTTGGTTCATTGCTGGTTTTTATACTGTCAAAGAAGCTGAACGCGGCGTTGTCTTACGTTTTGGTCAATACCACAACTTAGTTGAGTCTGGTTTGCACTGGCGGCCATTCTTAGTCGATACCGTAGAGACGGTTGACGTTAGCAACGTACAACAGTTCCAATCGGAAGGCTTCATGTTGACGCAAGATGAGAACGTGGTGCATGTTGAGTTAGACGTGCAATATCGTATCGTCAATCCACGCGACTATTTGTTTGCGGTTGAAAATGCTGACCGTAGTCTGGCGCAAGCCACCGACAGTGCATTACGTTTTGTTGTGGGCCATACCACCATGGATGAAGTGTTGACGGTTGGTCGTGAAAGCGTTCGTCAAAACACCTTGGAGCTATTGGAAAACATTATTGCACCTTACCAATTGGGTATTCAGGTGGTTGATGTGAACTTACTTCCAGCGCGTCCACCTGAAGCAGTAAAAGATGCTTTCGATGATGCCATTGCGGCACAGGAAGATGAGCAACGTTTCATTCGTGAAGCCGAAGCTTATGCACGTGAAATTGAGCCACTTGCCCGTGGTCAAGTTCGTCGTATCTTGCAAGAAGCACAAGCTTATCGTGAACAAACCGTGTTAAAAGCGCAGGGTGAGGTAGCACGTTTTAACGAACTCTTACCTCAGTACAAAGATGCGCCTGTGGTAACGCGCGAACGTTTGTATCTTGAAACACTTGAGAAAATTTACAGCAACACAGCCAAGGTTATGGTTGATGTTGAAGGCAGCAATAACATGATGTACTTGCCGCTTGATAAAATTCTTGAGAAGCAGCGAGCTACGCAGGAGCCTGCTCGTAATGAAGCTCAGAGCACGAATTCAAGCCCAACGCGTAGCTCAAGCAATACAGAGTCGAGCAACTCGTCACGCTCAAATAACAGCGTTCGCACCAGCGACCGCTTCAACGATGGTCGGGGGTAAACGATGAAAAACTTTGTAGCTGTATTAGTTATCGTCGCTGTTGTACTCGGCTTCTCGTCAGTATTTGTCGTGAAGGAAGGCCAGCGCGCCATTGTTGTCCAGTTTGGTAAAGTATTACGTGACGCCGATACTGGCGAAGCAACCGTATATGCACCAGGCTTGCACTTCAAATTACCATTCATTGAAGACGTGAAGCGTCTAGATGCACGCTTCAAAACGCTTGATGGTAATCCGGATCGCTTTGTAACCAGCGAGAAGAAAGACTTAATTGTTGATACCTATGTAAAATGGCGTATCTCTGATTTCGCGACGTACTACTTGTCAACTAATGGTGGTAACCAAGCACAAGCAGAAGCGCTTTTGACGCGTCGTGTAAGCAGTGGTCTTCGTGCTGAATTTGGTAGTCGCACCATTAAAGAAATTGTCTCTGGTGAGCGTGATAACCTCATGCGCGAGGCACTAATTCGTGGTGCTGACAGTGCGCAAGAGCTAGGTATTGAAGTGATTGATGTTCGCGTCATGCAAATTAATTTGCCGACCGAAGTCAGCCAATCAATTTTCCAGCGTATGCGTGCAGAGCGTCAAGCTGTTGCGATGGAACACCGCTCAGAGGGTCGTGAACAAGCTGAGTTTATTCGTGCTGATGTTGATGCGCGGGTAACGGTTATGCTTGCTGATGCGGAACGTGAGTCACGTCAGTTGCGTGGTCAGGGTGACGCTGAAGCCGCTGGTATTTATGCTGGTGCGTATAGCAAAGATCCAGAGTTCTTCTCGTTCATTCGTAGCCTTCAGGCTTATGAAAAAAGCTTTGAAGCTGGTAACGATGTCTTGGTTCTTGAGCCAGACAGTGACTTCTTCAAATATCTAAACAAAGCGACTGCAAATTAAGAGCAAGAGCGATATTAGCTATTAGATATTGGATATTAGGAACCCGCGGTTGTCCCGCGGGTTTTTTGTGTTTACTCTCTGACGAATAACGAATAACGAATAACGAATAACGAATAACGAATAACGAATAACGAATAACGAATAACGAATAACGGACAACCATTTATGTCGTATAAAAAACACTATAGTCGCTATTTAGCCGAGCATCCGAATAGCTTACATTTTGCGCCACATAGCCATCATTACTGGCCTGATGTGACGCGCAATGCGCAATTAGCGTATTGGGATGACAGCGCACGGGGTGTCGATCATAAATGGGGGACTATCTTTGGCGAGCGCGTTCCAGCGGTGCAGAAGTACCTTGCGCAATTGTTGAATCACCCGTATCCAGAGCAGTTTGTATTTGCTAGCAATACGCACGAATTGCTGTATCGCGTGATTTCTAGCTATGCACCCGACAAACCGTTGAAAATTTTAAGTACGGATAGCGAGTTTCATAGCTTCTCACGACAAATTCGACGCCTTCAAGAACGTCCTCAAGTTGAGTTGGTGAGCATTGCGACGGAACCATTTGACACGTTTGAAGCACGTTGGCTTGAGACAATTCAGCAGCAAGAATTCGATCTGATTTTTACCAGCCAAGTGTTCTATAACTCAGGTGTGGTTGCGCCTGAGCTGAAAACGTGGATTGATTCTGTGCCTGCCTCCACGCAGATTATTATTGACGGTTATCACGGTTGCGGTGCCATTCCGACTGATCTTGCGCCTGTTGCCGACCGCGTATTTTATCTTGCAGGCGGTTATAAGTATTTGCAGGCGGGTGAGGGATGTTGCTTTATGGCGGTACCCAAAGGGTGTCAGTTACGTCCAGAATTCACCGGTTGGTTTGCCGATTTTGCAAATCTAGCCAAGCCACAGCAAGCCCACGTCGAGTATGCCGACGACGGTATGCGTTTTGCTGGCGCGACCATGGATTTTTCAGCGGTTTATCGTCTTGAGAGTGTCTTGGTATGGTGGCATCGCGATGGTCTTACTGTCGCTGCAATGCACGATTATGTGCAGCAGTTGCAGCAAGCATTTTTAACCGTTCTAGATGACGTTCAACATCCGCATATTAATCGTCAAAATTTACTCGTGAACGACTTGAGCCACCATGGACATTTTTTCACGTTTAAATTGGTTGATGCTGAGACAGTTGAGCAGCTTGCTGCGTACTTAAGTGAACATGGCATTGAGACTGATTATCGAGGCGAGCGTTTACGTTTTGGCTTTGCCATTTATCATGACGTTGCCGACTATCAGCAATTAAAAAATGCGTTGAGTCAGACCTGATCGGGCTACCGTCGCCCCTAAATACCTGTTAAAATCGCCGCCTGTTTTTTCAACAGTAACTGCTGGTAGCGAGATCATGGGTAAAAATGTAGTAATTCTAGGTACACAATGGGGTGACGAAGGTAAAGGCAAAATCGTTGATTTGCTTACCGATAAGGCGTCGCTAGTCGTTCGCTATCAAGGCGGACATAACGCTGGCCACACCCTGGTCATCGACGGTGAGAAGACCGTATTACACTTGATCCCATCTGGTATCTTGCGCGCAAACGTAAAGTGTGTGATTGGTAACGGCGTGGTTCTGTCACCAGAAGCACTCATGACCGAAATCGCAATGCTTGAGCAACGCGGTGTGCCAGTGCGCGACCGCTTACTGATTAGTGAAGCTTGCCCACTGATTCTTCCTTACCACATTGCGTTAGACCAAGCGCGCGAAAAAGCACGCGGAAACAAAGCGATTGGCACCACCGGCCGCGGCATTGGCCCAGCATACGAAGATAAAGTTGCACGTCGTGGCTTACGCGTCGGCGATTTATTCAACTTTGCGCGATTTGAAGAAAAACTGCGCGAAGTGATCGAGTTCCATAACTTCACTCTAGTGAACTACTACAAAGTTGACCCAGTAAACGTTGAAGACGTACTGGCTTACTGCGAAGACGTGGCGAAGCAATTAAAAGACATGGTGGCAGATATCCCTGCGTTGTTAGATGAAACTCGAAAAGCTGGCCAACACATCATGTTTGAGGGCGCACAAGGCACCTTGTTGGATATCGATCACGGTACTTACCCATATGTAACCTCGTCAAACACTACGGCTGGCGGCGTATCTACCGGCGCTGGTTTTGGTCCTCGCTACATTGATTACGTATTGGGTATCGTAAAAGCTTATACAACCCGTGTCGGTAGTGGGCCGTTCCCAACTGAACTTGAATGTGAAGTAGGGCAGCACTTGGGTGTTAAAGGGCACGAGTTTGGCGCAACCACAGGTCGCAAACGTCGTACCGGTTGGTTTGATGCGGTAGCGGCGCGTCGCGCCGTGCAAATTAACTCAGTAAGTGGCTTCTGCTTAACTAAACTTGATGTGTTAGACGGCCTCGAAGAATTGAAGATTTGTGTCGGCTACAAACTACCGAATGGCGAGGTGGTTGAATATCCACCAATGGCAGCAGAAGATTACGAAACGGTTGAGCCAGTATACGAGACGATGCCAGGTTGGAATGACAGTACTGTGGGTATTACACAGCACAAAGATTTGCCGACCGCGGCGCTTGCGTATATAAAACGAATTGAAGTTTTAACTGGCGTGCCAGTGGATATTATTTCAACAGGTCCAGACCGCGGTGAGACGATTATTTTGCGCCATCCGTTCGCAAATTAACCAATCGAACCAAGAAAGCTAAAAAAATTGGTATTTACTATTGCATCATCAAAATCGATACAATAGAATGCGCTCCACCTAACCGGGGTGCCGGCATAGCTCAGTTGGTAGAGCAACTGACTTGTAATCAGTAGGTCCCGAGTTCGACTCTTGGTGCCGGCACCATTTTAAAATCTGGTTTTGGAGGGGTTCCCGAGCGGTCAAAGGGATCAGACTGTAAATCTGACGGCTCAGCCTTCGCAGGTTCGAATCCTGCCCCCTCCACCACTTTTTAGCATGGTCATGCGAATGCGGTGAGTCCAGAATGGTTTGAGGTGGCCCGATTCAAGGCATGCGGGTATCGTATAATGGCTATTACCTCAGCCTTCCAAGCTGATGATGTGGGTTCGATTCCCACTACCCGCTCCAAATAATCTGTATTGTGCTGATATAGCTCAGTTGGTAGAGCGCACCCTTGGTAAGGGTGAGGTCGGCGGTTCAAATCCGCCTATCAGCACCACGCATCAGGCCAACTCTTCCCTTGTCTCGCTTATTTCGGCATAATCGCCGGCTAAAGATTTTCAATTGTTGGTGTTAAACCACCGTACGTTGTCCAAAAAGAGGCTGTCATGGCAAAAGAAAAATTTGAACGTTCCAAACCGCACGTTAACGTCGGTACTATCGGCCACGTTGACCACGGTAAAACTACTCTGACCGCTGCGATCACCACAGTATTGGCGAAAACCTACGGTGGTTCAGCACGTGCATTCGATCAAATCGATAACGCACCAGAAGAAAAAGCGCGTGGTATCACCATCGCAACTTCACACGTAGAGTACGATACTCCATCACGTCACTACGCACACGTAGACTGCCCAGGGCACGCTGACTATGTTAAAAACATGATCACCGGTGCTGCGCAGATGGACGGCGCTATCTTGGTAGTAGCTGCAACTGACGGCCCAATGCCACAAACGCGTGAGCACATCTTGTTGTCACGTCAGGTAGGCGTTCCATACATCATCGTTTTCATGAACAAATGTGACATGGTAGACGACGAAGAGTTGTTGGAATTGGTAGAGATGGAAGTACGTGAACTTCTTTCTGAGTACGATTTCCCAGGCGACGATTTGCCAGTAATCCAAGGTTCAGCATTGAAAGCATTGGAAGGCGAAGAGAAGTGGGAAAAGAAAATCATCGAATTGGCAGAAGCTTTGGATTCATACATCCCAGAGCCAGAGCGTGATATCGACAAGCCGTTCATCATGCCAATCGAAGACGTATTCTCAATCTCAGGCCGTGGTACAGTAGTAACTGGTCGTGTAGAGCGTGGTATCGTTCGCACTGGTGACGAAGTAGAAATCGTAGGTATCCAAGATACGACGAAGACGACTGTAACTGGTGTTGAAATGTTCCGTAAATTGCTTGACGAAGGTCGTGCAGGCGAGAACATCGGTGCCTTGTTGCGTGGTACTAAGCGTGACGAGATCCAACGTGGTCAAGTATTGGCGAAGCCAGGTTCAATCACGCCACACACTCAGTTTGAAGCTGAAGTGTACGTATTGACCAAAGAAGAAGGTGGTCGTCACACCCCATTCTTCAAAGGCTACCGTCCACAGTTCTACTTCCGTACCACTGACGTAACTGGCGCAGTACAGTTACCAGAAGGCGTAGAAATGGTCATGCCAGGCGACAACCTGAAGTTCGTAGTCGAACTGATTCACCCAATCGCAATGGACGAAGGTCTTCGTTTCGCGATTCGTGAAGGTGGTCGTACAGTAGGCGCAGGCGTTGTATCTAAGATCATCGCTTAATCGCCGCGGTATCCGTTAACGGATATTGATGAAAAGGGAGCTTCGGCTCCCTTTTTTAATTGCAAAAGCGTTATTCGTTATTCGATCGCTGCGCTTGTCGTTATTCGTTAAAGCGAAACACCAATAACGAATAACCAATAACTAATAACGAGTAACGAATAACGCCCTTGTTTTGCATGGTTTGATCGGTATAATACAGCGTCCGTTTCTGTCACATGTACAGAACCTGCAGGGGTGTAGTTCCAATTGGTAGAACAGCGGTCTCCAAAACCGACGGTTGGGGGTTCGAATCCCTCCACCCCTGCCAAACAGATTAAAGGCGTTATTCGTTTGTCGATCGCTCCGCTTGTCGTTACTCGAAGTGGCGAATAACGAATAACGAATAACGAGTAACGGTTTTTCAAACAGGATTGAATAATGAGTGCAAACACCGAAACGCAAAGCAGCTCACTCGACGGCTTAAAATGGATCGTCGCAATTGCCCTGCTCGCTGCTGCAGTACTGGGTAACTACTATTATGGTGACCAAGTGTCTGTGCTTTATCGCGCCATTGGCGTGGTACTTTTAGTTGTTATTGCGGGTGTGATTGCAGGTATGACTGGTAAAGGTCGCCAATTCCGCGAATTTGCCAAAGAAAGCCGCAAAGAGACGCGCCGCGTTGTATGGCCATCACGCCAAGAAGCAACGCAAACAACGTTGATTGTTGTTGTTGCTACCGCAATCGTTTCATTAATTCTGTGGGGCATGGATGCGATTTTAGTGCGCGTCGTAGGCTTCTTCACTGGACTGGAGTTTTAATCAATGACTGATCAAGTGAAAAAACGCTGGTACGTGGTTCAAGCATTCTCGGGTTTCGAGAAGCGCGTTGCTGATTCTTTGCGCGAGCATATCAAAATGCACGGCATGGAAGATAAATTCGGTGAAGTGTTAGTGCCTACCGAAGAAGTTGTTGAAATGAAAGCTGGTAAGCGTGCGAAAAGCGAACGTAAATTCTTCCCTGGCTATGTTCTTGTTGAAATGGCGATGGACGAAGATGCGTGGCATTTGGTGAAAAGTATTCCACGCGTATTGGGTTTCATTGGCGGTACGCAAGAGCGTCCAACACCAATTACTCAGAAAGAAGCAGATATTATTTTGAACCGTCTGCAAGAATCTGTTGATAAGCCGAAGCCGAAAACGTTGTTTGAGCCGGGTGAAGTGGTTCGCGTTAACGACGGCCCGTTTGCAGATTTCAATGGTACGGTTGAGAGCGTTGACTATGAGAAGAGCCGTTTGACTGTATCGGTTTCTATTTTCGGTCGCGCAACGCCAGTCGAGCTAGAGTTCGGCCAGGTGGAAAAAGCTTAAGAGCGAAAAGCGTTACTGGTTATTCGTTGTTGGTTATTCGCTAAAGCAAAACACTAGAGACGAATAACGAATAACGAATAACGAATAACCAATTCGCGTAAGCGAATGTGTTGCAATGAGGGGCGAATAGGACTATAATTCGCCTCCTTTTTTATATTGGGGAGCCGTTAGAGTAAGTCATCTCTTAGATTTACGAGGCGCTTGACCCACAACCAAGAGGCATAAACATGGCTAAGAAGTTAAAAGCTATCATCAAGTTGCAAGTAGCAGCTGGTGCAGCTAACCCGTCACCACCAGTTGGTCCAGCTTTGGGTCAGCACGGTGTGAACATCATGGAATTCTGTAAAGCGTTTAACGCTGCAACTGACCAACTTGAAAAAGGTGCGCCAGTTCCAGTAGAAATTAGCGTTTTCGAAGATCGTTCATTCACGTTCATCACCAAAACTCCTCCAGCAGCATTCTTGTTGAAGAAAGCAGCCGGTATCAAGAGCGGTTCAGGCCGTCCTAACACTGAAAAAGTGGGTACTGTGACTCGTGCTCAGTTGGAAGAGATTGCGAAGGTTAAAGAGCCAGACTTAACAGCGGCTGACCTTGACGCAGCGGTACGTACTATTGCCGGCTCTGCTCGTGCAATGGGCCTGAATGTGGAGGGTCTATAAGATGGCTAAGTTAAGCAAACGTGCACGTCTTATCCGTGAAAAAGTTGAAGCGCGTGATTACGAAATCAACGAAGCAATCAACTTATTAAAAGAATTAGCTACTGCAAAATTCAAAGAAAGCGTTGATGTATCTGTAAACTTGGGTATCGACGCTCGTAAATCTGACCAAAACGTTCGTGGTGCAACTGTACTACCAAACGGCACTGGTCGTGACGTACGTGTAGCAGTTTTCACTAGCGGTGCTAACGCTGATAAAGCGAAAGAAGCTGGTGCAGACTTGGTTGGTATGGAAGACTTAGCTGAACAAGTTAAGAAAGGCGAAATGAACTTTGACGTTGTTATCGCTTCTCCAGACGCTATGCGTGTTGTTGGTATGTTAGGTCAAATCTTAGGTCCACGTGGCTTAATGCCAAACCCTAAGACTGGTACCGTAACGCCAGACGTTGCAACTGCTGTTAAGAACGCTAAAGCAGGTCAGATTCGTTACCGTAACGATAAAGCGGGTATCATCCACGCGACAATCGGTAAAGTAGATTTTGACAACGATAAATTGAAAGAAAACCTTGAAGCGTTGTTGGCAGCTTTGAAAAAAGCGAAGCCATCTTCAGCTAAAGGTCAGTTTATCAAGAAAGTTAGCCTTTCAACCACTATGGGCGCTGGCGTAGCCATCGACCAAGGTACGTTGACTGTAGCATAAGGTTTTATGGGTTGGAGCTGTAGCTCCCGTCCAAGACCGCAGGTGTATCGCGGCTGACCTCTCGAGAGAGACTATTCAGCGACACTTAATTTCCTGCGCAGATGGTGATATCCGATCCAGACTCTCTGGGTAAGAGATTCACCGTGACAACGTGGTAGATGCAATAACGGTCTACCTATGTGTAACGATCGGCCCAAAGTTCTTTGAACAGCGGGCCAAAAAAAGAGGTGATACTAGTGGCACTAGGTTTAGCAGCAAAACAAGCAATCGTTAAAGAAGTTAACGATGTTGCTTCAAACGCTCTATCCGTCGCTGTTGCTGAGTATCGTGGTATGGAAGTTGCGGACATGACCCAACTTCGCCGTCAAGCTCGTGAGCAAGGCGTGTATCTGAAAGTTATTCGGAACACTCTAGCGAAGCGTGCATTCATTGACACGAAGTTTGAGGACATGGACTCAGCGTTAACAGGTCCTTTGATCTACGGTTTCTCTATCGACGCACCAGGTTCAGCTGCGCGTTTGTTCAAAGAGTTTGCCAAAGAGAACAAGCACCTGAAAGTTACTGCTCTATCAATTGGCTCAGGCCTGATGGGCGCAGATAAACTTGACGCTGTTGCTTCACTTCCGACTCGCGACGAAGCATTGGCGAAATTGCTCGCAACCTTCAAAGCGCCTGTTAGTAAGTTCGTTCGTACTATTAACGAAGTTCCTACTAAGTTTGTGCGTGTGTTGTCGGCAATTAAAGACGCTAAATAGAAGCGGTTTTTTTAACCATTTTTTTGTAATTTATAACCCAGGAGTTTAGAGTTATGGCTCTTACTAAAGAAGATATTTTGAACGCGATCGCTGAAATGCCAGTTATGGAATTGGTTGAGTTGATCGAAGCTGCAGAAGAAAAATTCGGTGTTGACGCTTCAGCTGCTGTTGCTGTTGCAGCTGGTCCAGCTGCTGCCGGCGCTGCTGCTGCAGAAGAGAAAACTGAATTTGACGTAGTATTGAAATCTGCTGGCGCTAACAAAGTAGCAGCTATCAAAGCAGTTCGCGGCGCAACTGGTCTTGGCTTGAAAGAAGCGAAAGACATGGTTGAGTCTGCACCTGTTGCTGTTAAAGAAGGCATCAGCAAAGAAGACGCAGAAGCACTTGCTAAAGAATTGACTGAAGCTGGTGCGGAAGTTGAAGTTAAGTAAGTTTAACAACTTGCATAACTTGGCCTTTTAGGCCTAGGGCTGGTGGCAATTTTGCTACCAGCCTTTTTGCGCTGTAAAGCATGTATCATTTTTGCCCGTTATTGGGGTGCATGCTCGCGGTGACAAAAACGGGAACGACAAGCTTTAAGTAGTTTGTTTTTAACCATCGACTCCTACTCCGGTGGTTAGGGTCATCAATCAGCTAGCTGAGGAACCCCATGGCGTACTCCTACTCTGAGAAAAAACGTATTCGCAAGGATTTTGGTAAACGCCCTCATGTACTTGAGGTGCCATACCTGCTGTCAATCCAATTAGATTCATTTAAAAAATTCATCGAGCCGGATCCAGAAGGCAATAATGGCCTGGAAGCGGCATTTCGCTCAGTATTTCCAATTACCGCTTATTCAGGTAATTCGGAACTGCAGTACGTGAGCTATCACCTTGGTGAGCCTGTATTTGACGTTCAAGAATGTCAAATTCGTGGCATCACTTACGCAGCTCCTTTGCGGGTTAAACTGCGCCTGGTTCTTTTTGATAAAGAAGCAGCGGCAGGTACCGTTAAAGATATCAAAGAGCAAGAAGTTTACATGGGTGAAATCCCATTGATGACCGAGAACGGTACGTTTGTAATTAACGGCACCGAGCGGGTTATCGTATCTCAGTTGCACCGTTCACCAGGTGTATTCTTTGATCATGACAAAGGTAAGACGCACTCGTCAGGTAAAGTGTTGTATAACGCTCGCGTTATTCCTTACCGTGGTTCGTGGTTGGATTTCGAATTCGACCCGAAAGACAACGTATTCGTACGTATCGACCGTCGTCGTAAATTACCGGCGTCTATTATTCTTCGTGCACTTGAATATAGCACTGAAGAAATTCTCGATATGTTCTTCGAAACCACGTACTACCAGTTCCGCAACAAGAAAGTATTTATGCAACTGGTACCAGAGCGTTTACGTGGTGAAACTGCGAAATTCGACATCAAGAATGATGATGGCGAAATTATCGTAGAGAAAGGCCGTCGTATTACTGCACGCCATATCAACCAAATCGCAAGCTTGAACCAGCCAGAAATGGAAGTTCCACTTGAGTATTTGGTCGGTAAAGTTTTAGCGAAAAACTACACCGATAAGAAAACTGGTGAAGTGATTGCTGAAGCCAACGCTGAGTTAACGCTTGAGTTGCTCGCGAAATTGCGTGAAGCCGGCTTCAAGAAATTTGAAACCTTGTTCGTGAACGACCTAGACCACGGTCCGTACATGAGCGAAACCCTGCGCATTGATTCAACTAACAACCGTTTAGAAGCGTTGGTTGAAATCTACCGTATGATGCGTCCGGGCGAGCCGCCAACCAAAGAAGCGGCTGAGACTCTATTCGATAACTTGTTCTTCAGTGAAGATCGCTATGACTTATCGTCAGTAGGTCGTATGAAGTTCAACCGTCGCTTAGGTCGCGAAGATCTTACTGGCTCAGGTGTATTGACCAAAGAAGATATCGTTGAGGTGATGAAAAAGCTCATCGAAATTCGTAACGGTCAAGACGAAGTTGACGATATCGACCACTTAGGTAACCGTCGTATCCGTTCTGTGGGCGAGATGGCTGAGAACCAATTCCGTGTTGGTTTGGTTCGTGTTGAGCGCGCTGTTAAAGAACGCTTAAGCCTAGGCGACCTTGATGGCACCATGCCACAAGACTTAATCAACGCGAAGCCAATTAGTGCTGCGGTGAAAGAGTTCTTTGGTTCAAGCCAGTTGTCACAATTTATGGATCAGAACAACCCATTGTCAGAAGTCACGCACAAGCGTCGTATTTCTGCATTAGGTCCAGGTGGTTTGACGCGTGAGCGTGCAGGCTTCGAAGTACGTGACGTACACCCAACGCACTATGGTCGCGTATGTCCAATCGAAACCCCTGAAGGTCCAAACATCGGTCTAATCAACTCGTTGTCAACGTTCGCACGTACCAACGAATATGGTTTCTTAGAAACACCATATCGTCGTATTGATAACGGTGTCGTAACCGATGAAGTTGATTATTTGTCAGCGATTGAAGAAGGTAACTTCGTCATTGCGCAGGCAAACGTTGCCTTGAACGAAAAAGGTGAGTTGGTTGAAGACTTGGTTCCATGTCGTCACAAAAACGAATTCACTTTAATGTCAAAAGAGCAAGTTCAATACATGGACGTTGCTCCGCAGCAGATCGTTTCAATTGCAGCAAGCTTGATTCCGTTCCTTGAACACGATGACGCCAACCGTGCATTGATGGGTTCAAACATGCAACGTCAAGCTGTACCAACACTACGCGCTGATAAGCCGTTAGTTGGTACTGGTATTGAACGTACCGTTGCGGTTGACTCGGGTGTAACTGTTGTTGCGAAACGTGGTGGTGTCGTCGACAAAGTTGACGCTAGCCGCATTGTCGTGAAGGTAAACGAAGAAGAAATGATGCCAGGCGAAGCCGGTATCGATATTTATAACCTTGTTAAATACACCCGTTCTAACCAGAACACCTGTATTAACCAGACCCCAACTGTGAATGTTGGTGAGCCGGTAATGCGTGGCGATGTATTGGCTGACGGTCCGTCAACCGATATGGGTGAATTGGCATTGGGTCAAAACTTACGCGTGGCGTTCATGCCATGGAATGGTTACAACTTCGAGGATTCGATTCTGATTTCAGAACGCGTGGTTCAAGAAGATCGTTTAACCACTATCCACATTCAAGAATTGAGCTGTGTGGCGCGTGATACCAAACTAGGTGCTGAAGAAGTTACTGCCGATATTCCAAACGTAGGTGAGTCTGCGCTGAACAAGCTTGACCAAGCCGGTATCGTTTATGTTGGTGCAGAAGTTTCTGGTGGCGACATCCTCGTTGGTAAAGTAACGCCGAAAGGCGAGACTCAATTAACGCCAGAAGAAAAACTGCTGCGTGCAATCTTCGGTGAAAAAGCTTCAGACGTAAAAGATAGCTCACTGCGTGTACCTAATGGTGTCACCGGTACAGTTATCGACGTTCAAGTATTTACGCGTGATGGCGTAGAGAAAGATGCACGTGCGAAGTCTATCGAAGAAATGCAATTGAAGCAGGTTAAGAAAGACTTAACGGATGAGTTCAAGATTCTTGAAAAAGGTATCTTTGAACGTGCTCGCAGCTTGTTGTTAGCGAATGGTTTTGACGAATCTAAACTTGCAGGCCTTGAGCAAAGCAAGTGGTTAACGCAAAACTTGAAGAAAGAAGCTGCGCAACAACAGCTTGAGCAGATTGCACAACAGTACGAAGAAATTCGCGCCGACTTCGACAACAAGTTCGAAAACAAGCGTCGTAAGATCGAACAGGGTGATGATTTAGCGCCTGGCGTACTGAAGATTGTTAAAGTGTACCTTGCGGTTCGTCGCCGTATCCAGCCTGGTGATAAGCTAGCTGGTCGTCACGGTAACAAAGGTGTTATCTCAACGATTGTTCCAGTTGAAGATATGCCACACGACGAACATGGCACACCAGTGGATATCGTATTGAACCCATTGGGCGTACCATCGCGGATGAACATCGGTCAGATCCTTGAAACTCACTTGGGTATGGCTGCGCGTGGCATTGGTACCAAAATCGAAAACATGATGAAGCGCCAAGCGAAAGTTGCTGAAATGCGTGAATTCTTAGACAAGGTGTACAGCTTAGGTAATACCCGTCAAGAAGTTGATATCAACGACTTTAGCGATGACGAAGTGTTACGTTTAGCGGAAAACCTGAAAAAAGGTCTTCCAACAGCAACACCTGTTTTCGATGGTGCAGTCGAAAGCGAAATTAAAGAACTACTGAAACTGGCTGATTTACCAGAATCAGGTCAGATCACGTTGTGGGATGGTCGTACTGGTGAGCGTTTTGAGCGTGATGTAACGGTTGGTTACATGTACATGCTGAAACTAAACCACTTGGTTGACGACAAGATGCACGCGCGTTCTACCGGTTCATACAGCTTGGTTACTCAGCAGCCGCTGGGTGGTAAAGCACAGTTCGGTGGTCAGCGCTTCGGTGAGATGGAAGTGTGGGCACTGGAAGCATACGGTGCTGCTTATACGTTGCAGGAAATGTTGACGGTGAAATCGGACGACGTAAACGGTCGTACGAAGATGTACAAAAACATTGTCGACAACGATCTGCGCATGGAAGCAGGTATGCCGGAATCCTTCAATGTACTTCTGAAGGAAATCCGCTCGCTTGGTATCAACATCGAGTTGGACCAAGACTGAGACACCACCGGACGCTATTTGCCAGGAGATAAATCGTGAAAGACTTATTAAAGTTTTTAAAACCGCAAAACCAGACTGAAGAGTTCGATGCGATTCGCATCGGACTTGCTTCTCCGGACATGATCCGTAGCTGGTCTTTCGGTGAAGTGAAAAAGCCAGAAACGATCAACTATCGTACGTTCAAGCCTGAGCGTGACGGGTTGTTCTGTGCGCGCATTTTCGGCCCGGTAAAAGACTACGAGTGCTTGTGTGGTAAATACAAGCGCTTGAAGCACCGTGGTGTAATTTGTGAGAAGTGTGGCGTAGAAGTTACTCTCACTAAAGTGCGTCGTGAGCGCATGGGTCACATCGAATTAGCGAGCCCAGTTGCACACATCTGGTTCTTGAAATCATTACCAAGCCGTATCGGTTTGATGCTAGATATGACCTTGCGTGATATCGAGCGCGTATTGTATTTCGAATCATACGTTGTTACTGAAGCAGGTATGACCGACCTCGAACGCGGTCAAATTCTGACTGAAGAAGAATACTTAGACGCATTAGAAGCCCATGGCGACGAATTTGAAGCCAAAATGGGTGCTGAAGCTGTGTTGTCATTGTTGCAACACATCGATATCGAAGGTGATATCAAGCAATTGCGTGAAGAGCTTCCGGAGACCAATTCAGAAACCAAGCGTAAGAAAATCAGCAAGCGTTTGAAGCTGCTTGAATCATTCCATAACTCAGGCAACAAGCCAGAGTGGATGATCTTGAAGGTGCTTCCAGTATTGCCACCTGATTTGCGTCCATTGGTTCCATTGGATGGCGGCCGTTTCGCGACCTCAGATTTGAACGATCTCTATCGTCGCGTTATTAACCGTAACAACCGTTTGAAGCGTCTTTTAGATTTGGCAGCTCCTGACATCATCGTACGTAACGAAAAGCGTATGTTGCAAGAAGCTGTGGATGCATTGTTAGACAACGGTCGTCGCGGTCGTGCTATCACTGGTACCAACAAACGTCCTTTGAAATCTTTGGCTGACATGATCAAAGGTAAGCAGGGTCGTTTCCGTCAAAACTTGTTGGGTAAGCGTGTTGACTACTCAGGCCGTTCAGTAATCACTGTTGGTCCTAAGTTGCGTTTACACCAGTGTGGTTTGCCAAAGAAAATGGCACTCGAGCTATTCAAACCATTCATCTACGGTAAGTTAGAAGGTCGTGGCTTAGCTACTACCATCAAAGCTGCGAAGAAGATGGTTGAGCGCGAGATTCCAGAAGTTTGGGACGTACTTGACGAAGTCATTAAAGAACACCCGGTTATGTTGAACCGTGCACCAACGTTGCACCGTTTGGGTATCCAGGCGTTTGAACCAGTATTGATCGAAGGTAAAGCGATTCAGTTGCACCCATTGGTGTGTGCGGCTTATAACGCCGACTTCGATGGTGACCAAATGGCGGTTCACTTACCATTAACGTTAGAAGCGCAGTTAGAAGCGCGCGCGTTGATGATGTCAACCAACAACATTTTGTCACCAGCAAGTGGTGATCCAATTATCGTTCCTTCACAGGACGTTGTATTGGGTCTGTACTACATGACGCGCGAAAAAATTAATGCGAAAGGCGAAGGCATGGCGTTTAAAAACGCTAAAGAAGCCGAGAAAGCATACCGTAACAAGGATGCTGAGCTGCACGCACGCGTTAAAGTACGTATCACTGAAACGTTAACCGACGAAGAAGGTGTTACAACCACCACGACAAAACTGTACGACACCACTGTAGGTCGTGCCATCTTGTCACTGATTCTTCCTACTGGCATGCCGTTTGACATGATCAACCAGTCAATGGGTAAGAAGCAGATCGGTCGTTTGTTAAACCGTTCTTATCGTGACTTAGGCTTGAAGCCAACGGTTATTTTTGCTGACCAAATCATGTATACCGGTTTCCACTACGCGATGATCGCGGGTGCGTCTGTTGGTATCGACGATATGGTTATTCCAGACGCTAAGAAAGATATTATCGAAGCGGCGGAAGAAGAAGTTGCTGAAATTCAGGAACAGTTTGAGCAAGGTTTGGTAACAGCCGGCGAGAAATACAACAAAGTTATCGACATTTGGTCAACTGCGAACGAGAAAGTCTCGAAAGCAATGATGGAAAACCTGTCGAAAGAAACTGTGATCAACGCCAAAGGTGAAGAAGAGCAGCAAGATTCTTTCAACTCGGTTTACATGATGGCTGACTCAGGCGCTCGTGGTAGCCCTGCACAGATTCGTCAGTTGGCTGGTATGCGTGGTTTGATGGCGAAGCCAGATGGCTCAATCATCGAAACCCCAATCGTTGCGAACTTCCGCGAAGGTTTGAACGTACTTCAGTACTTCATCTCAACCCACGGTGCGCGTAAAGGTTTGGCCGATACCGCATTGAAGACCGCGAACTCAGGTTACCTGACGCGTCGTTTGGTTGACGTTGCACAAGACGTTGTTATCGTTGAAGACGATTGTGGCACCGAAGATGGCTTGTACGTGAAGCCGTTGATTGAAGGTGGTGACGTTGTAGAACCATTGCGCGAGCGCGTATTGGGTCGCGTTGTTTGTGATGACGTTCTTATGCCTGGTGGCGACGAAGTACTGATTCCACGTAACACATTGCTTGATGAAAAAATGTGTGACGTGTTAGAGCAGAACTCTGTTGACCAAGTAAAAGTACGCTCTGTCATTACCTGTGACACCGACTTCGGTGTGTGTGCGAACTGTTACGGTCGTGACTTGGCTCGTGGTCATTTGGTGAACCAAGGTGAAGCGGTCGGTGTTATCGCAGCACAGTCAATCGGTGAGCCGGGTACACAGTTAACCATGCGTACGTTCCACATCGGTGGTGCGGCATCGCGTGACTCTGCAGCCAACAACATTCAAGTGAAGAACAAGGGTACCTTGAAACTTCACAATGCGAAATTCGTTGAAAACAGTGACAGCCATTTGGTTATCACTTCACGTTCAACTGAATTGACGTTGATTGATGAGTTCGGTCGCGAGCGCGAGCGTTATAAAGTGCCTTACGGTGCGATTCTGAAGAAAAACGAAGGCGACACCGTTGAAGCGGGCGAAATCGTTGCAAACTGGGATCCACATACGCACCCAATCATCACCGAGGTAGCAGGTCGTCTGAAATTCGTCGACTTGATCGATGGTGTCACCATGACCCGTCAAACCGATGAGCTGACTGGCCTATCAAGCATTGTTGTGCTTGAAACAGGTCAACGTACCAGCGCCGGTAAAGACATGCGTCCAATGGTGAAACTGGTTGATGCGAAAGGTAAAGACGTCAACATCGTCGGCACGGATATGCCAGCGCAGTACTTCTTGCCAGGTAACGCAATTATCAACCTTGAAGATAATGCTGAAGTGAAAGTGGGTGACACGGTTGCACGTATTCCACAAGAAGGTTCAAAAACACGCGATATTACCGGTGGTCTACCACGCGTTGCCGACTTGTTCGAAGCACGTCGTCCGAAAGAGCCTGCGATTTTGGCAGAAGTCTCTGGTACCGTTAGCTTTGGTAAAGAAACCAAAGGTAAACGCCGCTTGATCATCACCCCTACGGATGGTGGCGAGCAGTACGAAGAGATGATTCCAAAATATCGTCAGTTGAATATCTTCGAAGGTGAGCAAGTGACCAAAGGTGAAGTTATTGCCGACGGTCCAGAAGCTCCGCACGATATCTTGCGTTTGCGTGGCGTTAGCGCGCTTGCAAACTACATCGTGAACGAAGTGCAAGAAGTTTACCGTTTACAAGGTGTTAAGATTAACGATAAGCACATCGAGACCATCGTGCGTCAGATGCTGCGTAAGGCAATCATCTTGAATCCAGGCGAAACGGAACTGCTTGAAGGCGAAATGATGGAGCTGTCTGAAGTACTTGCTGCGAACGCGAAAGCGGAAGCGGAAGGTAAGATCCCAGCTTCTTATGAGCGTCAGCTATTAGGTATCACTAAAGCGTCATTGTCGACTGAGTCGTTCATCTCTGCTGCGTCGTTCCAAGAAACGACCCGCGTATTGACCGAAGCAGCCGTACAAGGCAAGCAAGATCCATTACGTGGCTTGAAAGAGAACGTTATCGTGGGTCGCTTGATTCCAGCTGGTACTGGTTTCGCTTACCACCGCGAACGTGCGCGTAAGCGTGCTGAAGCATTGGCAGGTACCGAAGCACCTCGATTAACCGCAGAAGAAGCAGAGCAGCAACTCGCTGACGCTTTGAACTTCGGTAACGAAGGCGCTGATAACGGTGACAGTACCGAGTAAGCCGTTGCTTTAACGAGCAAAATATAGTGTGAGAGGCCGTTCGCATTAGCGAGCGGCCTTTTTATTTCCGTCGCTTTTCCTTGACAGTCCAATTATTGACCATTAAAATTCGGCCTCCCCATATTTGGGCGATTAGCTCGTGGCTTGTCGACAGCAAGCTTAAAAATAGGGGGAAACTTGGATTTTTCATTCTGTTGAGCGACATCAACATAATCAGGAGTAATGAATGGCAACAGTTAATCAGCTGGTGCGCAAAGGTCGTCAAAAGCCGGTTGTGAAAAGCAACGTTCCGGCACTTGAGGCTTGCCCACAAAAACGCGGCGTATGTACCCGTGTTTACACTACTACCCCGAAGAAGCCAAACTCTGCACTGCGTAAAGTATGCCGTGTACGTTTGACTAACGGCTACGAAGTTTCTTCGTACATTGGTGGTGAAGGTCACAACTTGCAAGAACACTCAGTCGTATTGATTCGCGGCGGTCGTGTAAAAGACTTGCCAGGTGTTCGTTATCACACAGTTCGTGGTGCTCTCGACTGTGCAGGCGTGAATGATCGTCGCCAAGCACGTTCTAAGTACGGCGCGAAACGGCCTAAGTCTTAACGGTTCTCCGTTAGTAAGGCCAAACTGTAATTTATAAGTTTTGGGGAATACCCTGAATTAATCGGAGAATATTGAGATGCCAAGAAGACGCGTCATAGGTCAACGTAAAATCCTTCCGGACCCTAAGTTCGGATCAGAGTTGTTGGCTAAGTTTATCAATGTCGTCATGGTTGACGGCAAAAAATCTGTCGCTGAAAAGATCATCTACGGTGCGTTAGATATCCTGGCTGAGAAGTCAGGCAAAGACCACCTTGAAATTTTCGAATCTGCGTTGGACAACGTTCGTCCTACTGTCGAGGTTAAATCTCGTCGTGTTGGTGGTTCTACCTACCAAGTACCAGTAGAAGTACGTCCTGTTCGCCGCAATGCACTGGCTATGCGTTGGTTAGTTGATGCTGCGCGTACTCGGGGTGAAAAATCCATGGCTCAGCGTCTAGCAGGTGAAATGTTAGATGCATCAGAAAGTAAAGGCTCTGCTGTGAAGAAGCGTGAAGACGTCCACCGTATGGCCGAAGCGAACAAAGCGTTCGCACACTATCGCTGGTAAATTCACAGTTAACCCAAAGAGGAATTTATGGCTCGACAAACATCGATTGAGCGTTACCGTAACATCGGTATCTGTGCTCACGTAGACGCTGGTAAAACAACCACTACAGAACGTGTGTTGTTCTACACCGGCTTGTCTCACAAATTAGGTGAGGTACATGACGGTGCAGCGACTACCGACTGGATGGAGCAAGAACAAGAGCGTGGTATTACTATTACCTCTGCTGCTGTAACTGCTTTCTGGAAAGGTATGGATCAGCAGTTCCCAGAACACCGTATCAACGTTATCGATACGCCAGGACACGTTGACTTCACTATCGAAGTAGAACGTTCACTGCGTGTACTTGATGGCGCGGTAGTTGTTTTGTGTGGTTCTTCTGGCGTACAGCCGCAAACTGAAACCGTATGGCGTCAAGCAGACAAGTACGAAGTTCCACGTATGGTATTCGTCAACAAGATGGACCGTGCTGGTGCTGACTTCTTGCGCGTTGTAGGTCAAATCAAAACCCGTTTGGCTGCAACTCCAGTTCCAATTCATTTGAACATCGGTGCTGAAGATAACTTCAAAGGCGTTGTTGATTTGATCAAGATGAAAGCTATTAACTGGAATGAAGAAGACCAGGGTATGACTTTCAACTATGAAGCAATTCCAGCGGAACTGAAAGACAAAGCTGAAGAAATGCACAACGACTTGGTTGAAGCAGCTGCTGAAGCCAACGAAGAGCTGATGAACAAATACCTTGAAGAAGGTGAGTTGACTGAAGCTGAAATTAAGGCTGGTTTGCGTCAGCGTACGCTGAACAACGAAATCATCCTTTGCTTGTGTGGTTCTGCGTTTAAAAACAAAGGCGTTCAAGCAATGCTTGACGCGGTTATCGAATACTTACCTTCACCAACTGAAGTTAAAGCTATTCGTGGTATTTTGGAAGACGAATCTGAAGGCGTGCGTAAGTCATCTGACGACGAGCCGTTCTCAGCATTGGCATTCAAAATCGCAACCGACCCATTCGTAGGTACTTTGACCTTCTTGCGCGTATACTCGGGCGTTCTGTCTCAGGGCGACACCGTATACAACCCAGTGAAGAGCAAGCGCGAGCGTATCGGCCGTATGGTACAGATGCACGCAAACGACCGTAAAGAAATCAAAGAAATCTTGGCGGGCGACATTGCAGCAGCTATCGGTTTGAAAGATGTGACTACTGGTGACACTTTGTGTGACCCGAACAACATCATTACGCTTGAGCGTATGGAATTCCCAGAGCCAGTAATCTCTGTTGCTGTAGAACCAAAAACTAAAGCTGACCAAGAAAAAATGGGTATCGCTTTAGGTAAATTGGCTGCAGAAGATCCATCGTTCCGCGTTAAAACCGACGAAGAGTCTGGCCAGACAATCATCTCTGGTATGGGTGAGCTTCACCTAGACATCATCGTTGACCGTATGAAGCGTGAGTTCAAAGTTGAATGTAACGTTGGTAAACCTCAGGTTGCTTACCGTGAAACTATCCGTCAGAAAGTGGAAGTTGAAGGTAAATTCGTACGTCAATCAGGTGGTCGTGGTCAGTTCGGTCACGTTTGGTTACGTATCGAGCCAATGGATTTCGATGCGAACGACGATGATGCACCAAACTACGAATTCGTTAACGAAATCGTTGGTGGTGTGGTACCGAAGGAATATATTCCTGCGGTAGACAAAGGTATCCAAGAGCAAATGCAAAATGGTGTAATTGCTGGTTACCCAGTACTTGGCGTGAAAGCGACCTTGTACGATGGTTCATACCACGATGTCGACTCATCAGAAATGGCGTTCAAAATCGCTGGTAGCATGGCATTCAAGAAAGGTGCTCAACAAGCTAAACCAGCATTGCTTGAACCAATGATGAAAGTTGAAGTTGTTACCCCTGAAGACTTCATGGGTGACGTAGTTGGTGACTTGAACCGTCGTCGCGGTATCATCGAGGGCATGGAAGATGGTCCTGGTGGTCTGAAAGAAGTTCGTGCGCAAGTTCCATTATCAGAAATGTTCGGTTACGCTACTGACCTGCGTTCGCAGACTCAGGGCCGTGCATCGTATGCGATGGAATTCTTGAAGTACGCTGAAGCACCAAACAACATTGCTGAGCAGGTAATTGCTGCTCGTCAGGTTAAAGATAAAGATTAAGTAGAGTCTGGTCCGGTTCTACCAAGGACCGGACTTTTAACTTAAGTTAAGGAAAAGTCATGGCAAAAGAAAAATTTGAACGTTCCAAACCGCACGTTAACGTCGGTACTATCGGCCACGTTGACCACGGTAAAACTACTCTGACCGCTGCGATCACCACAGTATTGGCGAAAACCTACGGTGGTTCAGCACGTGCATTCGATCAAATCGATAACGCACCAGAAGAAAAAGCGCGTGGTATTACCATCGCAACTTCACACGTAGAGTACGATACTCCATCACGTCACTACGCACACGTAGACTGCCCAGGGCACGCTGACTATGTTAAAAACATGATCACCGGTGCTGCGCAGATGGACGGCGCTATCTTGGTAGTAGCTGCAACTGACGGCCCAATGCCACAAACGCGTGAGCACATCTTGTTGTCACGTCAGGTAGGCGTTCCATACATCATCGTTTTCATGAACAAATGTGACATGGTAGACGACGAAGAGTTGTTGGAATTGGTAGAGATGGAAGTACGTGAACTTCTTTCTGAGTACGATTTCCCAGGCGACGATTTGCCAGTAATCCAAGGTTCAGCATTGAAAGCATTGGAAGGCGAAGAGAAGTGGGAAAAGAAAATCATCGAATTGGCAGAAGCTTTGGATTCATACATCCCAGAGCCAGAGCGTGATATCGACAAGCCGTTCATCATGCCAATCGAAGACGTATTCTCAATCTCTGGCCGTGGTACAGTAGTAACTGGTCGTGTAGAGCGTGGTATCGTTCGCACTGGTGACGAAGTAGAAATCGTAGGTATCCAAGATACGACGAAGACGACTGTAACTGGTGTTGAAATGTTCCGTAAATTGCTTGACGAAGGTCGTGCAGGCGAGAACATCGGTGCCTTGTTGCGTGGTACTAAGCGTGACGAGATCCAACGTGGTCAAGTATTGGCGAAGCCAGGTTCAATCACGCCACACACTCAGTTTGAAGCTGAAGTGTACGTATTGACCAAAGAAGAAGGTGGTCGTCACACCCCATTCTTCAAAGGCTACCGTCCACAGTTCTACTTCCGTACCACTGACGTAACTGGCGCAGTACAGTTACCAGAAGGCGTAGAAATGGTCATGCCAGGCGACAACCTGAAGTTCGTAGTCGAACTGATTCACCCAATCGCAATGGACGAAGGTCTTCGTTTCGCGATTCGTGAAGGTGGTCGTACAGTAGGCGCAGGCGTTGTATCTAAGATCATCGCTTAATGCGTAGCCCGGCGTTCTACGCCGGGTTGTTTAGAAAGGGGAGCTTCGGCTCCCTTTTTTATTTCTGAGAGCGTTACTCGTTATTCGATCGCTGCGCTTGTCGTTATTCGTTAAAGCAAAACACTAAAGACGAATAACGAATAACGAATAACGAATAACGAATAACGCTTTTGCAGTTTCCCTTGACTTTGAAGGCTGATGTGTGAAGGATACACAAGAGTTTGACGGAGTAAATGAAGCCTTGAAGTACTTAATAACTATAATAACAATACTATCTGGTTTGTTTTTTCATGCGACTGCGGAGCCGATTCAGGTTCGCGTTGCTGCTTACGAGTACCCACCATATTACTCTGAAAACATGCAATCGCATTTGGTCGGTGAAATTATTGATGCCTTGAACCAAATGCAACGCGAGTACCACTTCACACTTGAACCGATTGCCCCGAATGCCCGTTATGATGCTCTAAGTGCTGAAGGTTGCTGCGATTTGATGTTATTTGAAGATATAGCTTGGGGATGGCGTAACCAAGAAATTGACCTTCATGTTACCGAACCATTATTGATAGGTCGTGAGCGTTTTGTCACGCTGAAACATCTTAACCGTGACCAGCGTTTCTTCGAGACAAAAGGGCTACGATTTGGCGGCATTGTTGGGTATCACTATCCGTTTGCTGAGAACGAGAAAGACCATCGTATTTTGGAAGAAAAATACGGCATTTATTTAGGCCACTCGCATGAAGTGAATTTGCAGATGTTATTGAATGGGCGACTCGATCTCATCATGCTTTCTGATCAGTATCTTGCCGCACGAGTTTCTAAAACCGTAAGAGAGCAATTACTCGTTTCTGACAAGCCATATGGCGTTTTCAATATGGCGACCATCATCAATAAGAACAAGAAAGTAGATGCGTTGCGCGTCGAACGTTTCATTACGAATTTGCAAAAGAATGGGACGCTTAAAACTATTTTTAAGCGCTTTCACTTAAAGACAGCAAGCAACAACAATAGTTAGTAGACGCTAAGACCCAGTTTGTTGGCTAGTTCACGAATCATAAACATCCCTCGAGCTGAGTTGCCGTAATTATTAAGCGGCGGGCTCCACGCAGTAATCACACCATAGTCTGGAACGATGGCAACGATGCCACCGCCAACCCCACTCTTCGCTGGTAAGCCAACGGTGAATGCGAATTGACCTGATTGATCGTACATGCCACTGGTACTCAACAACGCATTGATGCGCTGCGCGTTACGGTGTGAAGTGATTTGTGCGCCGCTACGCGGGCATTTACCACGGTTGGCAAGAAAAGCCAAACTGCGAGCGAGCTGTTCGGTTGTCATTGTTAGAGCGCATTGCCAGAAATAGTGGTCTAAAACTTCTTCAACATCCGCTTCAATGTTGCCAAAGCTCTTCATTAAGTAAGCAAGAGCTGCATTGCGAGCTCCGTGCGCGCGTTCTGACTCATGCACGCGGGAATCGACACAAACATCTTCGCTACCACACAAACCGCGCACCATACTGAGCAACGCTGATTTACTGGCAGAATAGTGACTCACTAAAACGTCGCTGACTAATAGCGCTCCGGCATTGATCATCGGGTTACGCGGTATTCCCTTTTCCCATTCCAACTGAACGATAGAATTAAAGGGTTGTCCGGAAGGCTCCATTTGAACCCGCTCCCATAGCGGGTCGCCAAGGCGTTCCATGGCGAGCATCAAACCAAAGATTTTAGAAATCGACTGAATAGAGAATACTTGGTCGGAATCGCCAACCGAAGTCACCTTGCCATCGAGTGTCGCGACGGTGAGAGCGCAGTAGTCAGACTTTACTTCTGCCAGTGCTGGGATGTAATCAGCAACCTTGCCATCGTTCACCGAGAACGCTTGTTGAAGAATACTCTCCAACAAGGGTTTTAAATTATCCGGTGCATGGATGGATTGACCACCACTGATCACATCTGTCGTCATGATTACCCTAACATTGGTTTTAAGAAACGTGCGGTATGCGATGCTTCACAAGTCACGATATCTTCCGGTGCGCCTGCCGTCAAAATTTCACCACCACCAGAACCGCCTTCAGGGCCTAGATCAATGATCCAATCTGCGGTTTTAATCACGTCAAGGTTGTGTTCAATAATCACGATGGTGTTGCCGTGGTCGCGCAAACGATGCAAGACAGTTAATAACTGTTGAATATCGTGGAAGTGCAAACCAGTCGTCGGCTCGTCTAAAATGTACAAGGTCTTGCCGGTGTCTCGCTTCGATAACTCACGCGCCAATTTAACGCGCTGCGCTTCACCGCCTGACAACGTTGTCGCACTTTGACCAAGACGAATATAAGACAAACCAACATCGATAAGCGTCTGCAGCTTGCGTGCAATCGCTGGTATCGGTGCAAAAAACTCACGCGCGTCCTCAACGGTCATATCTAACACTTCGTGAATACTCTTGCCTTTGTATTTAATCTCTAAAGTCTCACGGTTATAACGCTTACCCTTACACACATCACAGGGTACATACACGTCTGGCAAGAAGTGCATCTCTACCTTAATTACACCATCGCCTTGGCACGCCTCACAGCGACCACCACGCACGTTAAAGCTAAATCGACCGACTTTGTACCCACGTGAGCGCGCTTCTTCGGTACCAGCGTATAACTCACGAATTGGCGTAAAGATACCGGTATAGGTTGCCGGGTTAGAACGCGGCGTGCGGCCGATAGGGCTCTGATCAATATCAACCACTTTGTCTAGGAACTGCATGCCATCAATGCTCTCATACGGAGCTGGTTCGTTAGCTGTGGCCTTATTGAGCTCGCGGTGCGCAATGCGGAATAGGGTATCGTTAATCAACGTTGACTTGCCGGAGCCGGAAACACCAGTCACACAGGTCATCAGGCCAATTGGGATTTCAGCATTCACATGCTTTAGGTTATTACCGGTAGCACCATTGAGTTTAACCCAGTGTTTACCGGGCTTATGGCGTTTCGTCGGTACCGCAATTTCTTTACGACCCGATAGGTAATCGCCCGTTAACGAGTCTTCATTGGTAAGGATTTCTTCATAGTGACCTTGCGCTATCACTTGACCACCATGAACCCCAGCGCCAGGGCCAATATCAATCACGTGGTCAGCGGCGCGAATCGCATCTTCATCGTGTTCAACCACAATCACGGTATTACCGAGGTCTCGTAAGCGCGTGAGCGTGCTTAATAGACGTTCGTTATCGCGTTGATGTAGGCCAATCGACGGCTCATCGAGTACGTACATCACGCCAACCAAACCGGCACCAATTTGCGACGCCAATCGAATACGTTGCGCTTCACCACCGGAGAGGGTCTCTGCACTACGTGACAAGCTCAAATAGTTTAAGCCGACGTTGACGAGAAAGCCGAGACGGTCGTTAATTTCTTTCAGAATTTTCTCGGCTATTTTTGCACGCTGCCCCTCTAGTTCGAGTTCTTGGAAGAACTTCAAGGCATCGCCAATCGAGCGCTCAACCACCTGTGGTAGTGTTGTGTCATTCACAAACACGTGCCGGGCTTCTTGGCGTAAACGTGTGCCACCACAACTCTTACATGGCTGCGATGCGAGATATTTCGACAAGTCTTCACGAACGGCCATTGAGTCGGTTTCGCGATAACGGCGTTGCATATTAGGAATAATCCCTTCAAATGCATGTGTGCGCGCAACACGGTCGCCACGATCGTTCATGTAAGTAAATTCGATTTCTTCTTTACCGCTACCAAATAACACGACTTGTTGATGCTTCTCGTCGAGACTTGCAAACGGCTTATTCAGGTCAAACTTGTAGTGACGCGACAGCGATTGCAACATTTGATAGTAATAGAAATTACGTTTGTCCCAGCCACGAATAGCACCGCCAGTGAGACTAAGCTCTGGATTAGTGACCACTTTGGCAGGATCAAAGAATTGTTCAATACCTAAACCATCACACGAGCCACAGGCACCAGCTGGGTTGTTAAACGAGAATAACCGCGGTTCAAGTTCTTGCATGCTGTAGCCACAATGCGGGCAGGCGAAGTTAGCTGAGAAGACAATATCTTCAACGCTCGAATCGCCTTCCATCGGCACCACAAGTGCCGTACCACCACTCAACTCAAGGGCCGTTTCAAACGATTCGGCAAGGCGCAACTCAAGCCCCTCGCGAACTTTAATGCGGTCAACCACCACCTCGATGGTGTGTTTTTTCTGAAGCTCAAGTTTGGGAGGATCACTCAAGTCACAAAGCTCACCGTCGATGCGGGCTCGAATAAAGCCTTGCGCGGCAAGATTCTCGAGAACCTTGGTGTGCTCACCTTTCCGCTCTTGAATAATTGGCGCGACAATCATCAATTTTTCGCCTTCTGGTAAGGCAAGTACTTGGTCCACCATTTGCGAAATGGTTTGCGCCGCCAAAGTGACATTGTGCGTTGGGCAGCGAGGTTCACCCACGCGCGCAAACATTAAGCGCAAGTAGTCATAAATTTCGGTAATGGTACCGACAGTTGAGCGCGGGTTGTGCGATGTTGATTTTTGCTCAATGGAAATCGCCGGCGATAAACCTTCGATGCTGTCGACATCAGGCTTTTCCATTAACGATAAAAACTGGCGTGCATAAGCCGACAGTGACTCAACGTAACGACGTTGTCCTTCAGCATATAACGTATCAAAAGCTAACGAAGATTTTCCCGAGCCAGACAGTCCTGTTATGACCACCAATTTGTCGCGCGGAATGGTCACGTTAATGTTTTTCAGGTTGTGGGTGCGGGCACCGCGGATTTCTATTTTATCCATGAGAATTACAACTCTCCGTTGCCAATGACAAGCAATTGAATGAAACGAGTATTATCGCACAACCGATACCTTCTGGTACAATGGCCAGCGATTTTTTCCTGCAGCAATGAGATTTTCATGCGACAGCAAAACCAAGACAATCGACTTACTCCTATTGAGCGGCGCGCCTCTGGTGCTTTAGCTGCTGTGTTTGGATTACGTATGCTCGGGCTGTTTTTGATCATGCCCGTTATTGCAATTTATGGTCAGCAGTATCCAGATTACACACCTCTGTTAATCGGTTTAGCCATTGGTGCCTATGGTCTAACCCAAGCGTTATTGCAGATTCCGCTGGGCATGTTGTCTGATCGTATTGGCCGCCGTCCCGTTATTATTGGTGGTTTATTGGTATTTGCTACGGGCAGTTTGGTGGCAGCATGGGCCGATACGCTCACCGGTGTGATAATCGGTCGTGCGTTGCAGGGTATGGGGGCAATCGCCGCCGCAATTTTGGCTTTGGCTGCCGATATTACACGCGATTCACAGCGGCCTAAAGTGATGGCCACCATTGGTATGTTTATTGGCTTGTCATTTGCGCTGGCATTAGTGTTAGGACCGTTACTTGGCGCCCAAATTGGTTTGTCTGGATTATTCTACTTCACTGCTGTAAGTGCTGTGTTCGGCATTGTGGTGCTGCTTGCTGCAGTTCCGAAGGTTGCACAGAAGTCAGCACGTGGCGATTTGATTCCATTGAAAAGTGAGCTGGGCCAACTGTTCAAAGATCCGCAATTGGCAAGATTGAATATTGGCGTGCTAGTTCTTCACTGTGTGCTCACCGCGTTTTTCGTCGTGGTGCCGTTACAGCTCATGCGCGGCGGATTAGCCGCTGATGACCATGCGTGGTTGTATTTACCAACATTAATTGCATCGTTTGCCTTTATGATTCCGATGCTGATAAAAGCCGAGCGGCAACGTCAACAGCCGCGCTATTTCCGTGTTGCCATTGGCCTAGTTATATCAGCCGTGGCGGTTATCGTATTTATCCCAGCGCATTGGACTTATTTAACTATCGCCGTTGTGCTATTTTTTACTGGTTTTAACTTCCTTGAGGCGACGTTACCAAGCTCGCTGACGCGTTTCGCGCCGGCAGGACGCAAGGGCAGTGCCAGCGGAATTTATGCCACATTCCAATTCTTAGGTGCGTTTATTGGCGGTGCTGCCGGCGGGTCAATTTATCAATATTTTGGTTTGTTAGGTGTTGGGATTTTCTGCACGGTACTGCTAGTATGCTGGTTTGCAATCAGCTTCGGCATGCAGCCGCCGCCACAGCAACAAAGCGTGAGTTTCACTTTGGGTAAATTGAATGCATCTCAAGCCGATGGTTTAGCCGAACAGTTGAGCCACGTGAACGGGGTAGAAGAAGTTCGCATTGTGGCCGACGAACAAACGGTGTATTTAAAAGTTCATAAAACTGATTACAATGATTCTGAAATAGAGGCGCACTTAGCGCCGTACCGAACATAAGCAAGTACTTAAGAAATAGTGAAGGAGCAGATGGCATGGCCAGTCGCGGCATTAATAAGGTAATTTTAATTGGTAATTTAGGCGCCGATCCAGAAGTGCGCTACACGCAGAATAATACAGCCATCGCAAACCTTTCAGTTGCCACCAGCGAAACGTGGAAAGACAAGCAAACCGGCGAGCCGCGTGAACAAACCGAGTGGCACCGTTGTGTGGCGTATCGTCGCTTAGCGGAAATTGCTGGCGAGTACCTGAAAAAGGGTTCAAAAGTTTACGTTGAAGGCCGTTTGCAAACTCGCAAGTGGCAAGGCCAAGATGGCGTTGAACGCTACACCACTGAAATTGTTATCAACGATCTGCAAATGCTAGATGGTCGCCCAGGTGGCGGACAAGGTGGCTACGGTGGTGGTCAGCAGTCAGGTGGCTTCGGTGGTCAGCAAAGCGGTGGCCAAAGCGGTTCACAAGGTGGTCAAGGCCAGGGTGGCTTCGGTGGCGGTCAGCAAGGTGGTCAGCGTCAAGCGCCAGCACAAAGCTTCAACCAGCAGCCTGCGCAGCAACCACAACAGCAAGAACCCTTCGTTCCTGATCAAGACTTCGACGACGACATTCCGTTCTAACCAGTAGAGTTATTGCGATCCCAAGTTAACAATCACTTGGTTTCGACCCTTACGTTTGCCTTCATACAGCGCCTGATCCGCGCGTATGAGGGCAACGCTCACGTCAGTATCATCCCGTTTAATTTCAGTTACCCCAAAGGTCGCAGTGACTGAAATGAGCAGATCCTTCGTTTTAATTTCGAGTTCAGCAATTCCTTTAAGAAGGGTCTTAAGCCTTGGCAACGAGGGGTGTAATTCAGTTTGATGAAGCAGCAAAACAAATTCTTCGCCACCGAGTCGAGCGACCACATCAGATGGCCGCATTGATTGTTTCAGGTATTGAGCGAGAGCTTGCAACACCATATCACCAACGTCATGTCCGTAGTCGTCGTTTATTTTTTTGAAGTGGTCGATATCAATTAGTACTAATGTCGACGGATGATTAAATCGCTCGAGGTGGTAATAAGCCAGCTTCGCCTGACTCATAAAGTAGCGTCGGTTGTAGAGCTTCGTTAACTCGTCTGTTTCGCTGAGTTCTTCTAACTGTGCCTGATACTCTTTTGCTTGCGTAATATCGCGCATGGTGCCGACAAAGTAGTCTTCGTTATTAATTTTTGTGAAGCTGGCGCGTTCGTGTACCCAACGTAGTTGGCCATCGGCGCGCACAATGCGATGCTCAAGGTTGTATTCGCCTGTCGTTTCGGCTGCAGCTAGGCTGCTATCAAAAAACTCACGGTCATCTGGATGCACAAAATTGCGAAAAGCCTCTACCGAGGGTTCTATCGAATTTGGCTCAAGACCAAGAATGTCATAAATTTTGTTCGACCAAAATAGGTCATCAAAACCAATACGTGATGTCCAATAACCTAACTGGCCTATCTCTTGCGCGCGCTCTAGAGTGATTTGCTTTTGTTCGAGCTCAAGCTCGAGTCTTTTCTCATCAGTAACATCGAAAATAACACCATGCCAGCTGGTACCGCCGTCAGGCAGACTAATTGGTGTAGCTCTTCCAGAAACCCACTTCTCTCCAACTTCAGGCAAAATTACTCGGTATTCAGATTCCCACACTGTTTCCTGTTCCGCAGACTTCAATATACTCTCTGTGACGCGCTCAACATCATCAGGATGAACACGTTTGAAAACGATAGAAGCGTCTTCACGAATTTCCTCAGGAGAGCAGCCATAAATATGGCGTACTCCCTCGCTTGCGTAAGGGAACGAGGCCCGACCATTCGGATACCACCGGAAGTCATAGATCATGCCAGGGATAGAGCTTGATAGGGCTTCAAGGCGTTCCGCTAAATTGACCGAATCCGTTACATTGATGATAGAACCAATAGTCTTTGTCACTCGACCGTTTTCAATAACCGCCCGCATACGTTCTTTCAGCCAGTAATATTGGCCGTCAGCACCACGAATTCGGTAGCGACGCGATAATGGAAGCTCCGATGCTGACTTGATCCATTGGCGCAATTTAGGCTGCATGGTCTTCGCATCAACCGGATGAATGGACTCCAGCCACCAGTGAGAAGCATTTGTAATGATATCGTCGGCATCGTGAAATAACTCCACGCGCTCTCCATACAAGTGCAATTTATCCGATTCTAAATTCCACACGAAAATAGTTGTCGTTGAGCTATCAATAATCCGTTGTAAATTCTGTTCTGTCGTTCGCGCTTGTAACTCAGCTTGCTTCTCCGCAGTAATGTCAAAATGCATGCCCACCATCCATTCTGGCTTTCCATCAGAGGTCCATGAGATGACACGACCGGTATCACGAATCCACACCCAATTGCCGTTCTTGTGTCGCATGCGAGCATCGCATCGATAGGTGGGCACCTTGCCGCTAAAGTGCAGTTCAAGCTGGGCTGCAGAATTCTCGAGATCATCGGGATGACTAAGGAATTGCCAGGTGGCTATTGAAATAGGCGCTAACTCATCGAGTGTATAGCCGACAATAGCGGCCCACATTTCATTAAAATGAGTCTCACCGGTTTGAATATTCCACTTCCAAGTGCCAGCCCCAGAGCTATCAATTATCGCTTCTAATTCATCAAGCGGATTGGTGATATTTCTCATAATGACTCACTTTGTTCTTTATTTCGTCTTAATCTAAACTAAATTAATCGCAATTGAAAAGATTTATGTCGGACGTACCGATATTGTCGTAGTATAACTATTGTTAGGCAGCAAGCTTGGCAGCTCGAGGAGTAAATACGTGACGAGACGGTTTTGGGTCATATCGCTGAGTATTTTTATGGTATTTGGCTGTCAACCTCAACACGAACCAATTAACGTGGTCGGCAATTCGTGGCTTGGCTACCAGCCAATATATGCACAATATAAATTGCACCCCGAACAACAACCACCAGGTATTCACATTACCATGCTGGTTTCCGATATTAGTGTTGTTCGCATGCTTACGAATCAGGCAGCAAGTGTCGCTATGCTGAGTTTAGATAATGCTATTAGCCTAAATTCAAGAACTAATCTCGATTTATGCATTGCTTTGGTAATGTCGAGTTCTGATGGTGCCGACGCTGTTCTTGCGAGCCCAAATTTTCTGCCAATGCTTTCAAAAGACCTGCCTATACGTGTGGGTATGGAAGATAGTGCTTTGGCACGCTATGTCGTGTCGCGCTGGATTGAGAAAAAAGCTATAGATGAGACGCGACTGCAACGTCATATTTTACTTCCTCCAGGTCACTCATCAGCATTAAAAAACGATGACGTTGATGTCATTGCAACCTATGCGCCTTTCACCCAAACCTTAAAAGAGCAGGGTGCTGAAGTTATTTTCTCAAGTCAGGAAATACCCGACGAAATTATTGATACGATTGTGATAAGACAAGATGTCTGGCTAACCCACAAAGAACGTCTACAGGCGTTTATCACGGATTCTTGGGATACCGCTTTAAGTGAGGCTCAAACACCGAATTCTGATGTGTTTAAAGCAATGATGAAGCTATCTAATTTATCTGAGAACGAACTATCTCAGACGATGGCGCAATTGAAGTTTTATGACTCACAACGTAGCCGAGAGTTTTTAGCTACGCGCTACGCCGAGGTTAGCAATATTGTTAGTAATCATCTTGCGGAAGCCGGTTTGTTTACTGCGCCACGGTCGCTACCGATCTGTGATGGTGTGTTGCAATGAAGCTACCTTTTTACCGTCGTTTAAGCCTACAAATTACCGGGCCAATTGTTTTAATCGCCTTTGCAATATTAGTCGCGTTAAGCTTTTACCTTATTCGGGCGCAGCAAGAGGAAGCTTTTGAACGTGCTGAGTTAGAACTTCGTTCGATGGTGGTGGTGGCACAAGGCTCTCTGAATCGAATGTTCGGTTTAAACCGCACTGATTCCGTTTCGGAATTGTTAAGCGAAGTTCATGTTCACCCGCGCGTTGAGAAGGCTTTCATGCTCGATAGCAACGGCAATCTCATGCGCTTTTATGCGATGAATCAGATCAGCCCAAAACTCGAACAATTTATTAGTGAGCTTCCTAAGGCTAGTTTACTGGAAGCATCGCGCTCTGGTGTTACAACCATTGATTATCACTCGAATCACAAACACTTTGTTGCAATAGTACCAGTGGTTCCGCCCGGTCAATTAAGTGCGCAGTTACGGCGCAACTTATTTGTTGTGGAGTACCGCCACGATGATACATGGTATCAATTGAGTTCGTTGGCGGCTAATGAGCTGGGCGCATTTCTAGTCATTTTGGTGTTATTAGGGTTATTACTTTGGTTTGGTTTGCAATTTGTCATTGCACGCCCCGTTAAAAGCATCGTAACGGCACTCGATAGATTTTCAAAACGAGAATCGATTGGTGATATTAAGGTGCCTTCGTATAACGAAATTGGTTTACTTTGGGAAACACTAAAAGGTGCAGCCAAATCACGAGAAGACTACGAAATTCAGCTACGTAAATTATCTGCCGCAGTTGAACAAAGTAGTGATTGTATTGTGATTACTGATCTTGATGCTCGCATTGAATACGTGAATAAAACATTTACTGATATTACCGGCTATTTAGCTGATGAAGTCATTGGTTTGAACCCTAAGGTACTTGCTTCAGGTAATACACCTAAAGGCACCTATGAAGCGATGTGGAGTGCATTGACCCAAGGTAAGGTTTGGGAAGGCGAGTTATTCAATTGTAGAAAAGATGGTACCGAATATCGAGAGTGGGCAATCATTTCGCCGTTAAGAAATGAATATGGCGAAATTACCAATTTTCTCGCTAGCAAACAAAACATTACTGAACGCAGAGCTGCCGAGGCCCAGGTCAACTACCTCGCGTACTTTGATGTATTAACTGGCTTACCAAACCGCACACAGTGCACTGAACTATTAAGTAAAATGCTTCAGTCTCGTGAGCCTCGTAATTACGGTGCCGTGGTGTTGCTCGATGTGGATGGCTTGCAGCGCATTAATGACGTTCGCGGATTCGAATTTGGCGATCAGGTGTTATTGACTTTGAAAGAACGTTTAAGCCAAGTGGTATTGCATGAAACAGGTGCAAAGCTTGGTAATCTCGGTGGTGATTTGTTTGCGTTGCTGCTAAGCGCTACAGGTGAGCGTGAGCATATTCTGGCACATACGCAAGTCTTGGTGAAAGAGGCGCTTGATGAAGTGAGTAAACCGCTCATGGTTGAAGGCGAGCGCATTATTGTTACCGCAAGCGCCGGCATGGTGATGTACCCTGAATATGGTGATACGCCCGAGTCGATTATACGTCACGCTGAAACTGCGGTTCATCACGCGAAAGAAGCCGGTGGGAATCAGTTGATGGTTTATAACCCATCGTATAGCTACGCACTTGAGCAACATTTTGAGATTGAGCGTGCGCTTCGAGAAGCAGTTGGTAGCGAGCAGCTTCAGCTACATATGCAACCGCAGCAACTTGCCAACGGTTCTATTATAGGTGTTGAATTATTGTGTCGCTGGCAGCACCCGGAACTTGGAGCTGTATCGCCTGGAGTCTTTATTCCAATCGCTGAAAAAAGCGACCTCATTGTGCATTTAGGCAAGTGGATTGTTACACGAGCACTCGAAATTGCTTCTGAATTACCAGAGCATTTGACGATTGCAATCAACATCAGCCCACGACATTTCCGCAAGTATGACTTTGTTTATTTTATTGAGCGCCAATTAGTTCGCAATGGCATTGCGCCCAACCGATTAATTTTAGAAATCACTGAGAATCTTTTAGTTGATGATATTCAGGATATTACATTGAAGATGAAAACGCTGAAGGAAACCGGCGTCCAGTTTTCAATTGATGATTTCGGTACGGGATACTCATCACTGAGTTACCTGACAACATTACCCATTGATGAATTAAAAATCGATCAGGGTTTCGTGCAAGGCATTGGTTCTTCAAACCAAGAGAAAATTGTCGAAACGATTATTTCGATGGGGCAGCATTTAGGTTTACGCATTGTAGCTGAGGGTGTGGAAACGAAAGAACAACTAAATTTCCTAGAACGCCTCTCAAATGACGTTGTCTGCCAAGGTTATTATTTTCATAAACCCATGTCATTAGATGACTTCAAAGCCAAAACAATGAGAGGCGTAAATTAACGCCTCTCGAATTTTTGATTTAGCTAACCCCGTGCTCTGCAGCAACCTTATCAAAGTATTCTAATGCTTGCTTCGCGTAGGCGCGTTTCGCAATGTAGTCACCCGCAAAAAAGTTTTTCTTAAAGCCATAAGCAACCATATCTTTTAAACGTTTTAACGGCACATCGACAGCACTTAACGCGAGTTCATATTCTTGCGTCACGGTAGTGCGCGAAACCAGTCGGTTATCGGTACAAATGACAGTCGCTAATCGGTTCGCATACATGTGTTTAAAGTTATGATGACTCACGTCACCAATATCTGGGTTTGTTTGTAGGTTACTAGTAATACACACCTCAATAGCGATGCGACGGTCGGCAACAAATGACGCTAACCGATGCGCGTAATCTTCTTTGTCGCTAATTGCGGGGTCTTGTATCATATCCGGCGAGAACAGTGAGTAACCATGCCCTAAACGGTCAGCGTAACACTGTGTGAGTGCTTCAAAAATACTTTCAGCGCCGTAGGCTTCGCCGGCATGGACGGTCTTCAGCAAGAAGTTCTGATGCGCATACTCGTAGACTTCTTTGAAATCATGTGCGGGGTAACCCATTTCTTGCCCGGCGATATCTAAACCAACAATTGGCAAGCCTTCTTCATCACGTAAACGCACACTGGCGCGGATCATTTCCATGGCCGCGGTTTTAATCACTTGCTTTGGTTCATGGTCGCGCAACATTTGGAATAGTTGCGTGTAGTATGGCGAGAACCCTTTTTTGCCGAACATACGCATGGCACAGTTGATGATACCGTAATCAAACGGTGGTTTACTGCCATTCTGAACCTCCGGCTGTGCATTGTATTCTAATTTAGCGCGCTTTAAGCCTTTGTTCGTGGTGTGCATAACGGTGTCAAAATCGATGCCACGAGCGGGGTCCATCATTAGTTGCGGCGCAAAGCGCACTTCAATGTAGATAACACCCTCAGCAATATTATCTTGAGCTAATTCATACGCAGCTTGCTCGAGATTTTCCATATCGCGCAGTACGGCACAGGTATATTGGAAGCCATTCAAGTACTCACCTAAATTTTGATACGACTCTTTAAACACGAGGTCGTAAAGGCCTTCTACCGTGTAGGACGGTAGCTCAATACCACTACGCTTTGCCATTTCAATTAAGCCATCCGGACGTAAGCTACCGTCCAAGTGCAAATGCAGGTCGGCTTTTGGCATAGCTTTTAAGAAGGCGTGAGAATAAGGTGTGGTCATGAGCTTCTCCTGTTTAAATTTCACAAAGTATATCAAAACAAAAGGCGTTAATCGTTACTGGTTGTTCGTTATTCGTGGGAAAGAAAAAGAGTGGATATTAGCTATTGGATATTAGATATTAGAAAGACACTTCGAATAACCAATAACGATGAACGAATAACGATTCTATGGCTTCACTTTATTTTACTTACTCGGCAATGAATGCCGGTAAAAGCACGTCGCTACTCCAAGTGGCACACAACTACGAAGAGCGAGACCAACACGTGTTACTGCTGACTCCGTCAATTGATGACCGAGCTGGGCATGGGCGCATTGCGTCGCGGCTGGGGATTGATCGTGAAGCATTAGCATTTTCAAACACGACAGATTTAGCGGCATTGATTGAAGCGCGGCATCAACGTAAACACATTGATTGTGTGCTGATTGACGAGGCGCAATTTCTAACCGAAACGCAGGTGTGGCAGCTTACTGACGTGGTCGATCGCGTTGATATTCCGGTAATGTGTTACGGTATCCGCAGTGACGCATTTGGCAAAGCTTTTCCAGGTAGTGCTGTATTACTTGCTGTGGCTGATAAATTGGCAGAGATGAAAACCATTTGTTTCTGTGGTCGTAAAGCCACCATGAATCTTCGCATCGACGCCGAAGGCAACGCAGTAAGAGCTGGTGATCAAATTGCTATCGGCGGCAATGATCGTTACATCTCGTGCTGTCGTAAACATTGGAAAGAGCGACTCGGCCTTTAATCGTAAAATAATTAATCACATCAATTGCTTTGGGAAAAGTCTGCTACTATTTAAACAGAAGTTGAATTTACTCAAAGTGGAGTGTCCATGAAACCAGCACCGATACCGAACAATGAGTCAGAACGGTTGCACTTGTTACATGAGCTCGACATTCTCGATACCGAGCCAGAGCCGGTATTTGATCATATTACGCGATTTGTTAAGCAATTATTTGATGTTGATGCTGCTCTCATTACACTCGTCGATAGCGAACGACAATGGTTCAAGTCAAAAATTGGCTTTCAAGAATGTGAAACACCCCGTGAAGTTTCTTTTTGTGGTCATGCGATTCTGCAAGGCACCATCATGGTGGTTGAAGATGCCACGCAAGACGAACGTTTTGCAGATAATCCATTTGTTGTTGCGGCAGAGGGGGTGCGTTTTTATGCCGGTGCGCCGCTGGAACTCAAACCCGGTATTATTATTGGCACACTGTGCATTGTTGACTCCAAGCCCCGCCAATTTTCTGCGCAGCAAAGACAATGGTTAGAAAGTCTCGCTGAATGGGTCAAGAACGAGCTAACGAATCGCTACGCAATCAGTAATTATGAACAAGAGCGCCAAGTTCTTGCTGAAGGGCCAATTGCTGCGGTTGTCTGGCAAGTAGAGCCAGAAGCTCATTTAATCTACGCGGCTGCAAATGTCGAAAAAGTACTCGGTTATTCGCGTGACCACTTGCTGAGTCCGGCAGTTAATTATGAATCCATCGTACACCGCGCCGACCGCTCCGAACTACTGGCACGAATGCAAGCAGTCTTAGATGGTAAACAACCCTCTTTGGAACTTGAGTATCGGGTGATCACGCCAGAAAATGAGCTTCGCTGGGTACAGCATTATGCGCGCGCTGATTATGACAGCCAAGGGCACATCGTCAGAGTGCGCGGTTATTTGCATGACAATACCAAGCGCAAACAGCTCGAACTCAGCTTACAACAAGCGAACCAGAGCTTTGCGTTGGCCCTTGCGGCAGGCAACTTAGCAACTTGGGATTGGCAACTGCTCAAACAATCCGTCAATGTTAATCACACATGTGCTGAAATACTTGGGCGTGACGAAAGCTATTCGCAGCAAAATCGTTGGGCGCAATTAATCCACCCCGACGACTTTCAAGCAACACGTACGGCATTGCAACGTCATCTAAAAGGTCTTGATGAACGCTTTGAAGCACGTTTTCGTTTGCAACACGCTGATGGTCATTATATTTGGCTGCACAGTATCGGCAAAGTCATTGAGTCTGATGAACAAGGTTTAGCGGTGCGAATGGTTGGCATTCATCACGACATCACCGCAGAAGTTGCTAACGAGGAACGTCGCCGTCAACAAGAGACCATCTTAAATCTCGTAACTGCCGTACAGCATGAGTTTCTGTTCGTGAAAGAGTTCAGCGAAGTCTGTGATATCGCACTGCCGCAATTGATGGCGCTTACCCACAGTGATGTTGGTATCATCGGTGAGCTCCCCGGTAATTCATATACGCACGATTTACTCTGGTTGCATGGCGTTCGTCGCTACGATGATGACAAGAAAAATCGAGCCTATCAGAAACTAATTCAACAAGGCTTAGAAGTTGAGGTGACGGGGCGTGTCATCCGCCAAGTGTTGAGTGACGGCGAAGCGCAACTCTGCCCTTATCCGGTTCAAAAGGATGAAGTGTTACTTCAACCCATAGACTTACCAGAATTTGATAATGCATATTTACTGCCACTGTTTTTCAATCGTGAAGTGGTCGGTATCTTATTATTGGCGAATAGCACAACCGGATACACCCCAGATTTGTTGTTAACTCTTGAACCGATACTCAATACGTTGGGAACTCTGATGCACTTCCGTCGTATCGAGGAGCAACGGCTATCGGCAACCGAAGAGTTGCGCCGTATGGCAACGACTGACGAGCTTACGCAAGTCGCAAATCGACGCATTTTTCTTGAAACGGCGGAACAAAAATTTAATGAGCAACATCGGTACGATGTGCCCGTGAGTGTAGCGATTATCGATTTAGACCATTTCAAAAGTGTGAATGATACCTATGGTCATGCTGCTGGTGATAACGTATTGAAGCAATTCGCCGATATTACTCGAGAGACATTACGAGATGGTGATTTACTTGGCCGACAAGGCGGCGAAGAGTTTGCCATACTGTTGCCGCATGCAGATATTGACCAAGCGATGTTAGTGGCCGAGCGCGTGCGCACACGTGTTGAACAAGCATTGTTCGAATGGCAGGGGCAGCGCATCCCGGTATCGGTGAGTATTGGCGTTGCTCAGCTGGTTGCCACCGACAAAGATACCGATCGTTGGTTTGCCCGAGCAGATAAGGCGCTTTACGAAGCAAAATCTGAAGGACGGAATCGCTGTATTGCTGCAAAAGAGGTATAATATTGCGTAATTAATCAGCGCATCAAAATATTCACATTATAGAGGTACACATGCAGGTTACTGAGCTAACAATTCCAACCCCTGACGATTGGCATTTACATCTTCGCGACGGCGAACTGTTAGCAACAACCGTACCTGCAACTGCCGAGGTATTTTCTCGCGCAGTGATTATGCCAAACTTAGTACCGCCAGTAACTTCGGTTGACCAAGCACAACAGTATCGCCAGCGCATTCTCGACAACCGTCCAGATGGCAATTCTTTTGAGCCGTTAATGGCGTTGTATCTGACGCAAAATACGGCGTTAGAAACCATACAAGCTGCCGCTGCTGATCCTAATATTATTGGTTTTAAGCTGTATCCATCGGGAGCAACGACTAATTCAGATGCTGGTGTGACCGACGTGGATGGTTTGGATGAAGTCTTTGCTGAAATGGCTAAGTTACAAGTACCTTTGCTGGTGCATGGCGAAGTGACGACTGCCGATATTGATATTTTTGACCGCGAAAAAGTATTTATTGATCGGCATTTACGTCCAATATTGCAACGACACCCAAAATTGAAGCTCGTACTCGAACACATTACGACGGCTGACGCAGTTAGATTTGTAGAAGAGCAGGGCGAGAACGTTGCGGCGACGATTACACCACAACATTTGCTCATGAACCGTAACGACCTATTAGTTGGCGGTGTGCGCCCGCACAATTACTGCTTACCAATTTTGAAGCGTCGTGATCATCAACTGGAGCTGCGTCGAGCGGCAGTGTCTGGTAATCCGAAGTTTTTCTTAGGCACTGACTCAGCGCCTCACGCACAGTCGAAAAAGGAAAATGCATGTGGCTGTGCGGGTTGTTACTCGGCGCCAGCGGCGTTACCGTTGTATGCAGAATTTTTTGAGCAAATGGGTGCGCTTGAGAAATTAGCTGATTTTGCCAGCGGTTTTGGTGCAGATTTTTATGGTTATGCGCGAGCGACATCTACCGTTACCTTGGTACGGGAACCGTGGCGTGTTCCAGAAACTGTAACGACAGCAATAGGCCCGATGGTGCCATATTGGGCTGGCGAAATGTTAAATTGGCAGCTAAAATATATGTTAACAAAATAAAAACAAATTATTGAACAATTTAACAATCTGGTAATCCCCCTCAAGACATGGTTTTATATGGCTTGAGGGACAATAAATAGAACTATAATAAAAATTATAATTTGAAAGGAAAGCAACTTGATTCGTTTGTGGCGCGCTAAACACAACAATCGACTGGTGCTGACGTACGCGTTGGCCTCAGGATTTGTGTCTCTGGCGATCGCTGAATTTGCTGATGATGATGCCAATCATGCGCCTGCCTTGATTGTTTCCGACCACCTAGAAGTGAGCGATGGAAATTGGGTTGCGGCAATCAAAACACTCACGGCAAAATATGGCCGTTACACCAAAAACAACCCGGTTGTTTTAGTCGTGCTGGGGCCATCACTCTATCAAAGTGTGCAGCTAGAGCGCCCCAATCTTCCTACCGAAGAAATCACCCAAGCGTTACGCTACAACCTGCGTGATCTCGTGACATTACCACCCGCGGACATCATTGCGGACTATTATGACGCACCAGTGCAACTTGCAGGGCAAGATAAAATCAATGCGATTGTTGCTGACAAAAAGGTGCTGGAGCCGGTACTCAAAGAGCTTCACCAAATTAGTGAAAATATCGTTGGAATTGTTTCTGAGGAGCAAGCTATTGCGCAACTGTTCGCAGAACAAGTTGAGCCTGCGGTATTAGCCTATCAACACGATTTAGAGCCAGCGTTATTGCAGGTTTATCAGCAAGGCAAACTACAGGTAAATCGTGTCGTGCGCAGTTTAGAGCAGCTATCACAGTTAAGTGCTGATGAAATTCAACTCGGTGGCGCCGCGCCTCTTAGTGTTGAAGTGCAACGCTCTGCGGACTATTTCGAACGGCAATTACGGCAACGGCCAATTCGCGAAGTGATTATTGCCGTCGGCACCAACAACCGCCAAGGTATCAACCAGCAGCTCGATGAGGACCTCGGGCTAACATCGCGTTGGGCTGACTACCCGCAATGGGCGCAAGAATTGGCAGCCGGAGATTTTTCTGATTTCCCTGTGTTGGGTGGTGTTTTGCTGGCGCAGCTGCTCCGCGCTGAAAGGCGGGAGGTCGCATGAAGCAAATAGCAAACCTCTACGTACTTGAACTGCGGCCCAATAACGAAACGTTAACCTTTAAGCGGGTAATGATTGCGGTGGCTGCTGTATTGGTTATAGGCATTTTTAGCTCCGTTGCGATGACTTTGTGGGCAAACCAAGCTGAAGTAGATACACAACGTATGGCGCATAGCTTGAGTCAGGCTCAACAGCAGCTTATAGCGAAGCAAAATGAGTTGCGTGCAGCGATGAGTGATCCCAAAGTTGCACACCAAATTGAGCAGATTGAACTTGATTTAGGGCAGCGCCAACGCTTGCTTCAACAAATGCAGAGTGTGACGCAAACGCAAGAGGCGAGCTTTGCTCAGGTGCTGGAAGAGTTAGCGCGCGCTGATACCGATGCTATCTGGCTTCAACGTATTTTAATTGCGAACGGGCAACTAACATTGCAGGGTAGAACGGCAGATGCTAGTGCGCTGCCATTATGGTTAGCTAGTTTTTCAAATTATGACACGCTGAGTGGTCGGCAATTTGGCGTCTTTGAATTAAGAGACGAGGACGCAACAGGTGTTCTCGATTTCACGGTCGGTAGCTTGCAGCACAGTAGTTTACTTGCGCGCCCTAGAGCGAATTCAGGAGCAGCGCGATGAAAGAGCAATGGCTAATCTGGCAACAAAAATTTGAATCGGTTGATGTGAAGCGTCGCCGAATTTGGCTTATCGCTGCGTTGTTTCTAATTATTTATTTGAGTTATTGGTTTGGTTTACGCCCAGCTCTTGAAATCATTAAATCAGAGACGACTAAGCAGGAAATGCAACAAGGTCAAATAGACCAAGTGCTTCAAGAAGTAAAACAAATAGAGCAACGTTTGGCCGGTGATCCTCAAGCGGCGCAGCGTCGCCGCTTAGAGCAATTGCAAGCACGTTTGCTGCAAGTAGATGAGCAACTGAACAAAGAAGCAAATTACGTTAGCGCTGCGGATAATCGAGCTCTACTGCGAGCGCTACTAAATCAAGCTAGCAACGTCAAAGTTCAGTCGGCACAGGCGCTGCCTGCCGAACTTATTTATCAAGATGAAATAAGCCAAGACACCGGTATATTTCGTCATCGCTTACAACTGGTTATTCGCGGAAATTATTTTTCGCTAAGTAATTATCTGCAACAGCTTGAGAAGTTGGAGTGGTCATTCTACTGGCAACGCTTAGATTATAATGTACTGCAAGCGCCTGAAGCAGAATTGACGTTAGAGATTTATACCATCAGCTTGGAGCGTGATTATGTTGCGAGTTAGTGGGTTACTCATCGCATTGCTTGTAAGTTCGTCAAGTCTGGCGTTTCAGGAGTTGCGTGATCCAACTGCACCACCTCGCGTACTTGAACGCGCTGGCAGTCCAAAACTGGTGAAAGAAAAATTGAAGCTACAGTCAATTCAATGGTTCGGCGATCAGCGAATGGCCCTAATTGATGGGCAGTGGAAACAAGTTGGTGAGACGGTTGGCTCCTACCGTGTGACAGCAATTGAAATGAGAGAAGTCAGTTTGCGTGATATGCGTACAAATAAAGATTTAACGATACGGCTGTTTGGCTTTTCAACAGAAACACCCAAACCAGCAGCAGGGAGCTATTTATGATTCGAGCAGGCTTGATAAGCATCGGCTTACTTTTGGTAGCCGCCTGTGCCCATCAACCAGAGCGTCAGCCTGTAGAGGCTCAGCGCGCGCTGCAAGAACGGTCATCTGGTAAAGCTGGCATGGAACGTCCGCCACTACCGGCATCGGTGCGCGAAAGCCTGCGTGGTCAAAATAATCAGTTACGCGAAGCGGGCGAGCAACTATTGGCTGAACCGCGCTTTTCAATTGCCGCAAATGAAGTGCCTGCTGCTCAGTTTTTTGCGGGTTTAACAACTGACTCGCCGTATAACATTGTGGTTCACCCTGACGTTGCTGGCACTATTACCGTGAGCCTTAAAGATGTCACATTAACCGAAACTTTAGATGTCATTGCTGACATCTATGGTTATCAAGTGCGCAAAGAGCGCAACATGATTCGGGTGTTCCCAGCTGGCTTGCGCAGTGAAACCATTGCGTTGGATTATCTGGCTCTGCGCCGTATGGGGCTATCACAAACTAGCGTAAGCTCGGGTGGTGTGAAGGATAGTGATCGCAACGGCGGTAACAACAATCAATATGGTGGCAACGCCAATAATAACTTGCTGGGTAACCAGGGCGGTGTGAATAACAATAATCCGCAGTCGCAAAACCTCAATGGTATGCAAACCAACGGTTCATCTATTAGTAGCTCTTCTGAAACCGACTGGTGGAGTGAATTACAGGCAATTATCGAAGGTATTATTGGGCCGGGTGAAGGGCGCCGCGTGGTTGTAGCGCCGCAAGCAGGTTTGGTAACCGTAACGGCTTTACCGAGCGAGTTGCGCGCTGCTCGGGAGTTTCTTGAGTCAGCACAGCGCCGTTTGCAACGCCAAGTTATTCTTGAGGCGCGCATCGTCGAGGTCGCACTGAATGACGATTATCAGCAAGGCATTAACTGGAACGATATTTTCAAGGCCGGCAACTCAGTAGGCTCAATCAGCATGAGTGGCTCCGGTATCGTGGGTAATAGCTTGGGCGGCGTATTTGGAATGACCCTGAACGTGGGAGAGTTTACAGGTGCATTAAACCTGTTACAGACGCAAGGAAACGTACAGGTACTGTCGAACCCTCGTGTGAGTGCGGCGAATAATCAAAAAGCAGTGATCAAGATTGGTGAAGACGAATACTTTGTGACGAATGTTTCAACAACCACAGTTACTGGTACCGCAACCACGTCGACCCCGAATATCGAATTGACGCCATTCTTCTCTGGTATCTCGTTAGATATTACACCGCAAATCAGCGAAGACGGTGAAGTGATTTTGCATGTGCATCCATCGGTAGTTGAAACGACTGAACAAGAAAAAGTGGTTAAGCTGAACAATGACACCTTTGTACTGCCATTAGCTCAAAGTAACATTCGTGAAAGTGACACTATCGTGAAAGCTCGTAACGGTGAAATAGTGGTCTTGGGTGGCTTGATGCAAACTTCGTACACCGACACTGAAGCGAAAGCGCCGTTGTTGGGAGATATTCCGGTCGTCGGTAATCTGTTCAAAAACAAACGCCGCGTAGAGCAGAAAAAAGAGCTCGTGATATTGATCCGTCCAACTGTAGTTGGGGTGGATACTTGGCAGGACGAACTGGACCGTTCTAGCGAAATTTTGAAGCAATGGTACGGAAACTGAGACCGCTATGTATCAAAAGCATTACGGCTTAACCGAACTACCATTTACGCTGACGCCGAATACGAGTTTCTATTGTGATCTCGAAGGCCACCGCGCCGCGCTAGAGGTATTGTTAACCGCACTGCGTACCGGAGAGGGCTTCATCAAAGTTGTTGGTGAGGTAGGCACTGGTAAAACGCTGTTGTGTCGTAAATTGCTGAACGAATTACCGGAAACCTATGTAACGGCGTACATTCCTAACCCATTTTTGAATCCAGATGAACTGCGAGCGCAAGTTGCTCGCGAGCTTCAAGTTGATATCTCTGAAGCAAGTAGTCAACAGCTCGTGACTCAAGCGATACAACAACGGCTGATGGAAATTAATGCAGCCGGAAAAACGGTGGTGATTGTACTTGATGAAGCTCAAGCGTTACCAAGTGATTCGCTCGAAGCTCTGCGTCTTATCTCGAACCTTGAAACCGAGACGCGAAAACTACTGCATATTATTTTATTTGGACAACCTGAGTTGAATGAAAGGTTAGCAGCGCGCGAGCATCGCCAATTGCGTCAACGCATATCGTTCAGCTACCACTTGCAAGCGATGACGGTACATGAATTAGCACGCTATATCTCTCACCGTTTGCATGTAGCAGGCTACAAGGGTGCACCAATTTTCAACGGCAAGGTAGTAAGTATGTTGCATCAAGCGAGCCGCGGTATTCCTCGGCTTGCCAACGTGTTGTGCCATAAAGTGCTGTTGTTATGTTACGGCGAAGGCGTTTATCCGGTTACTCCAAAACATGTACGCACGGCGGTAGAAGACACCGAAGATGCGACCTTACCGAAACGTACTTGGCATTGGTGGGTACTAGGCGCTTTAGCTACTGCTGCAGTGGCATTCTGGGGTTATCACCAGCAATGGTTTGCTGGAGGTAGCCTATGAGCGTCATTAACCGCATGCTGCGTGATCTCGATCAACGGCAACAGCAAAATAGTCGGCACACCTATACTCCGGCGGCTGTAGCACCCCAACCAATTCATTGGGCGTGGATAGTCGGCATTCTAGTTGTCAGTTTAGCGGTCATCGTTGGCGTTTTAAATCTGTGGTGGATGTACAATTCACATCCAGTTTCGACCGAAGTCGAGTCAGCGCCAATTGTCCAGACAAATCCGGCCGAATTGCGTCAAGCCATCGCTAAAACAGAAGAACTGGTTGCCGAGACGATAGAAAAAGATGCGACGCAACAGTCTGAATCGACAGTAGAAAAAGCGACAGCTGATACCAACAAGTCAAAAGCAATCGTTGATGTAGCAGCGTTACCGAAGGCACAAGATTCGGTGCAAGTTAAAGTGCAACCGAAGCAGCCAGCGGTGAATCCAGAGCCTATAACCGTTCAAACGAGCACTGAGCCAGAACCGACGCCGGAGCCAACCCCAAAAGTTACCAAGAAACAGCCAGCGACAAGCTCATCCAATTCATTCAGTGTTGAGCGAGTGCAATTATCACCGCAACAGTTGGCTGATACGAATTTATCCAAAGCTCGCGAAGCTTTGCAAAAGGGTGAGCAGGCTCGGGGGCAAGAATTATTAGAAAAAGCGCTCGTAGTGAAACCAGACCATGTGCAAGTGCGCTCAGAATTGGCTGCTTATTGGTATGGGCGAGGGTTAACCAGTCGCGCTACAACCCTATTGCAGCAGGGATTAGATTTAAAACCTCAACAAACTGAGTGGCAATTATTGCTAGCTCGAATCTATGAAAGAATCGGTCGCATTGAACAGGCTTACAACGTTCTTAGTGTGATTCCAATGCAAGCTCCAGAAACTCCCGAACTGTTGCAATTGCGCGCATCGTCGGCAACGCAACTTGGCTATTTTAGTGAAGCCGCCGCTGACTATACGGCACTAGCAGTGCAAACGGGCGAAGGCCGTTGGTGGCTTGCGGCTGCAGTAGCGCATGAAGATGCTAGCAATATTGAGGCTGCCGTACGCAGCTATCGACAAGCTGTTCAGCAGCCCGACTTAGGTCAGGATGCCCGATTGTATATTGAACAGCGACTTGCCGTGCTGGAGGGATTCTAAGATGCGTCCACGTTTAAAAATGCGCCTCGGTGATTTACTTGTTCAAGACGGCATGATTACCGAAAGCCAATTGCAGCAAGCACTCGCTGATCAGAAACAGAACGGTCGAAAACTTGGTGTGACGCTCATTGATCTTGGGTTTATTGATGAGCATGACTTGTTAGAGTTTTTAGCGCGTCAATTGAATATTCCACTGATTGAACTAGGTGACCGTAAAATTTCACAGCAAGTTGTGAACTTAATTCCAGAAGTTCAGGCACGCCGTCATCGTGCGTTAGTCATTGAGGCTGATGACCAAATGGCGCTCGTTGGCATGAGCGACCCTGCTGACCTTGCCGCAGTGGATGCGATCTCCCAATATTTACAGCCGCGTGAAATGAAACTTGCGGTAGTGCCCGATGCTGATTTACTGGAAGCGTTTGATAACCTTTACCGTCGCACCAAAGACATTGCCCAGTTTGCTAAAGAACTACAAACAGAAACTCAAGATGGCGCGGAATTCGATCTTGGCGCGTTGTCGCTTGATGATGACGAGGACGACGCAACGGTTGCAAAACTCTTACAGTCGATTTTTGCTGATGCAGTGCAGGTTCGCGCTTCGGACATTCATATCGAGCCAGATGATCGGGCGCTACGCATTCGAATGCGCGTGGATGGTGTCTTACAAGAAAACGTGCTGACGGAAACCAACATTGCCAATGCCTTGTTATTACGTTTGAAGCTGATGGCTGGTTTGGATATTTCAGAAAAACGCTTGCCACAAGATGGCCGTTTTAATATCAAAGTACGTGACCATTCCATTGACGTGCGGGTATCGACCATGCCGGTCCAGTATGGTGAATCGTGTGTGATGCGTTTGCTAGATCAGTCTGCAGGTCTATTACAGCTTGAGCAGACTGGTATGCCTGAGCATATTCTCAAGCGCGTACGCCGATTGATTCATCGTCCATACGGCATGTTGATTGTGACCGGTCCGACAGGTTCAGGTAAAACGACTACCTTATATGGTGCGCTAAGTGAGCTGAACCAGGCTGAAAAGAAAATTATTACCGTTGAAGACCCAGTTGAATATCGTTTACCACGTATTTCGCAGGTACAGGTAAACAGTAAAATCGGACTTAACTTCTCAAATGTATTGCGCACCACCTTGCGTCAAGATCCTGACATTATCATGGTGGGTGAGATGCGTGATCACGAAACCGTAGAAATTGGTCTGCGAGGCGCAATTACCGGTCACTTAGTATTAACCACCTTGCATACCAATGACTCCATTACGAGTGCGTTGCGATTAATCGATATGGGCGCAGCTCCTTATTTAGTTGGCGCCGCTTTGCGCGGCGTTCTCGCGCAGCGCCTGATTCGTCGAGTGTGTGACAACTGTAAGACAACCGATAAACCCGAAGCAGCAGAACTCACGTTGTTGCGCCGTATGGACCCGAGTATTCCAGCTGACGGCAGTGGCTTTGTTCGTGGTAAAGGTTGTCGTAGTTGCAATCACACCGGCTACAAAGGCCGAATTGGTGTATTCGAACTTTTAGAAATGAATGAAACTATGATTGATGCGCTACGCGACAGCAATATGCGCGAATTTGCACAAGCAGCGCGCCAATCTGAAGGATTTAAACCGTTAGCGAGTGTTGCGTTGGAGTACGCGCGTGAAGGTATTACTTCGCTTGATGAAGTACTGTTCTTGGCTGAAACCGTTGAAGAGAAAGAATTACGGATAACCGCATCCACCACTGAGGGTGACGATGGCGAACTTTAAGTATCGAGGTCGCGATAACGGCGGCCAACCAGTGCAAGGCGTCATTGAAGCGGCGAGTGAAAGCTCAGCTGCAGATAGCCTATTGCGTCGGGGCATTACCCCGCTGGCGATACAAGTGGAAAAGGTGGAAGTGAAGTCAACTTCAACCTCCGGTGGATTATTTCAACAACGTATTAGTCATGTTGATTTGATAATCTTTACGCGGCAGATGTACTCACTGACTAAAGCTGGAATACCGCTGTTGCGTGCCATGGAAGGGTTAGCGGAGAATACCAGTAACAAACGCTTTGGTACGGTATTAAAAGATTTAGTCGAACAGTTAGAGCGCGGTCGTCAGTTATCTTCCGCAATGGCCTCTCATCCGCGCGTGTTCCCGCGCCTGTTAGTTGCGATTGTGCATGTGGGTGAAAATACGGGTGAGTTAGAAGGCGCATTTTTACAGCTTTCAGATTATTTAGAAAAAGAACAAGAAACGCGTAAAGCGATTAAGTCGGCGCTACGATATCCCATGTTTATCATGCTGGCGTTAGTGGCTGCGGTCGTGATCATTAACATCTGGGTTATTCCACCCTTTGCGCAAATGTTTGCGAATTTTAATGTGGATTTACCATTACCGACGCGCATTATTCTCGCCACCTCAAATTTCTTCGTAAATTGGTGGCCACTGATGCTCGGAGTGGTTGTAGTGGCGATTGCAGGCACAATCAACTACGTTAAAACCGTACCGGGGCGAATGGTTTGGGATCGATTTAAAACACGTATGCCGGTGGTCGGCGATATCGTCATGCGTTCGTTGTTAGCTCGGTTTGCGCGTACCTTCGCGGTGATGTTGCAAGCGGGCGTGCCGTTAACACAAGGCTTAGGTTTAGTTGCTGAAGCCGTTGATAACAGTTGGATGAGCGGACGCATAAATGACATGCGCCGCAATATTGAGCGCGGTGAAAGCTTGACGCGTACGTCGCGTAATAGTGAGTTATTCACCCCGTTAGTATTACAAATGATAGCGGTCGGCGAAGAAACAGGGCGTGTCGACGAAATGTTATTTGAAGTGGCGGGATATTACGAACGCGAAGTCGACTATGATCTGAAGAGTTTGACCGCACGCATCGAGCCGATTTTATTGGTCTTTGTTGCGATCATTATCACCATTATGGCATTAGGTGTGTTTTTACCAATGTGGGAAATGATGGATGCGTATCGAGGTCGATAATTAACCTTAAATTAACAAATTCAGATAACCATTAATATTTGCAGGGTTTTGTTATAAAAATCATAATAAACCTACGGGGAATAAGGGATGCAAGCAGTGCAGACAAAAATTACTTCAACAGCGAAGCAATCGGGTTTTACTCTGATTGAGCTGATTATTGTTGTTGTTATTCTGGGTTTGTTGGCTGCCTCGGCACTGCCACGCTTTACCAGTGTGACAGCGGATGCCGAAGATGCGGCAGTTGAAGGCGTTGCCGGTGGCTTTGCTAGCGCGGTAGGCCTTGTGCGCGCAGAATGGGAGCTACGTGGTCGTCCACAGGGTAACGCCGATGGTGCTGGCGCCGTTGTTGTCATGGATGGCATTAGCGTTAACGTGGATGGAAGCACCGGCTACCCAGTCAGTGGCGACAACAATCTCAATGCCCACGATTTAAACATTACCAGCGAAGATTGTCGTACCACGATGCAAGCTATTTTGCAGGGTGCACCAACCGCTACCACCAGTTTTACCCTTCTGGGTGAAAACCGTTATTACGTGACCCGCGAAAATAACGGAACCAATGATATTTGCGTGTATTACTTAGCAAATACCATTAAAAACTTGGCTTCAGCGCCAAGTGGCACCGACTATCTCTCCGTCGGTAACGTGTTTGTTTACAACCCACGTACCGGTGGGGTCAGTATTTTTAGTAATAATTAGTTTATACTTCGGGGAATACTCCTTAATTTTTTAAAAGGGAAAGCGTTATGAAAACACAAAAAGGTTTTACATTGATCGAACTGATCATCGTTATCGTGGTACTCGGCATCCTCGCCGTCACTGCCGCGCCACAATTCTTTAACTTCTCAAGCGACGCCCGCGAGTCAACCGTTAATGGGTTGAAGGGTGCACTGAATGGTTCTGCTGATATCGTATTTGGCAAAGCTGCGATCGAGGGTAAAGACGCCGACGCCGACGATGGTGCAACAACAGCGGACTATCAAGTTACCGATGATGGTGTTCAAATTGTTTATGGATACCCAGCTGCAACCGATACCGGAATTTTGAATGCAGTAAATATCACCGCGACAGATTGGGATATTGCTTACGACCCAGCAACCGCGACAGTTGGAACTCAACGTACTGTTAAATTCTCTCCGAAGGGCGTAAATATTGGTGCAGCAGCAACGTTGACGTACGCTGAAATTACGGATTGTTTTGTATCTTATCAAGATGTAGCAGTTAAAGGCGATCGTCCAGTAATTACGGCCAATCTGACAGACTGTTAATAAGTATTAAGCATTAAAGCGCCTTCGGGCGCTTTTTTATTGTCTACGATTTACCGAACAGTGCGCGTAGCGAACGGACGAACAGCGCAGCGCACGAACCTCGAATAACGACCACCGCATTACGATTCGAGATTAACGGCGCTTTGCGCCACCCAGCATTACCTAGCGGAGAGAGCGCCGGACTACTGTCGCTCCATCCAGAAGATGACTCGGTCGTTGCCACGGTACTGACCAAAGCCGGCTGTTGCACGAGGGAAACGGTGACTATCACCATTTTCATCAAGCCACGGATATTCGAGCCAACTATCGGCTTGATATTCGAATAAGAACTCACCGGAGCCAACTGGTGAGGGTGCCGTCCAATAGAGACTCTCAGGTATCACTTCGCCGGTGATCAAGTTGCTGCCAACGCCTGCGACACTGGTATTTAATGCGCTTGGGTTGTCAACGATAGCGAGTGATGTTGGCGAACTCGCGGTACATGAATCTAAATCGTTTAACGTAAAGCGTGTGCCGTCCCAATATTCGGCGCGCATGACCACCGGCAGCGATTCGTTTTCTGGACCATATGTATTTTCAAGCACCAAGCGACCGTAGCGTAGCGCTAAGGTACCGTTCAGTTGCGCACTGGGGCCTTTCTGAGTCAGTAAGTCGGTCGTAGCGAAATTCCGATTATCCATTTCGCTAAGCACTCGCAAGCCAAGACGCACAGCACTATAAGGGCCATCCGGGACTTCCGAAGCCAAGCGATTGAATGTTGCCGACATCCCCAATTGATCAAAACGACCATTCACCCAATTACTCGTCAATGGCGCAACGAGCCGCGAGGCAAACTCATCACTCGCAACATCAGCAGGGCTCGTATTTGCAGCGGTGAGTTCAAGTTGAGCGGCATTGCTGTACTCGGGACTATGGTAATTTTGTGTCACCACCCCTAACGTGTTTACGGCCACGATTTCAAAGGCTACATGAATGCCGGGCTGCCCCATGTAAGTAAAGTTATCGGTTGGACAAGCGTTCGTGATATTTGAACTGGTGACTAGAAAATTGGCAGGATAAAACCGTCCAATTGGGCTCGGTACTCGAACAAGAGCATCGCCGGCGCCCAAATAGTCATTATCCAATAATCCGGGAAGTATATTCGGCGTGCCAGCTTCGCGCCAACGCGCTCCCACCGTTCGCATGGCACCAGCAAAATCTGGGTCATCAATAAATGGTGAAGTGATGGTGAGTTTACTGCTACTCCAGGTATCACCGGCAATGACGGGATAAGCCATGGAATCAAAGGTGACCGTCACATTCTCGGTAGCGCTCACTTCGTTACCAAAATTCGGTGTTGGGTTACCGGCGGCATTCAGTGCCTGCACAATAAAGGTAAAGTCTTCGCCCGCCGCTTTATAGCCAGCACCCGTATCAGTAGTCGCTGTCCACAAATTGTTGCTGCTATCTAAGGCGCGGGCAACTAACGTATGTGGCCGCACGACAAAATCGTTAATACTCGTTCCCGTCAACACAATAGCCGGATCGCCGTTTCCCACATTCTCTGAGAGTTCCAATGATGCGTGCAGGCGCACTTGCCCAACGTCGGAATAGTTAGCAGTGACAGGCGCTGAACCATTGGCATCAAAGGTGACGTTCACGGAAGTCTGCGTTAGCGCGGTGCCATTATCATTGAGCGCGACATTGGTGCCATTAACCGTGAAGGTTTGATCGGCCTGACAGGTTAGCGGGTTCGCGCATTCTAAACCGACATTCACGGCTTGTGCGCCTTGTACCCGAGCTTCACAGGCACCGGTTGTGGTATTCGTCTCTATTGCTTGAAGCAGAATCGGGAAATCTAAACCGGCGTGGCTACTTGCTATTGGGCTCACACCATCGGTATCTGTAAACACCAAACCAGCGCTAACGAAATTAACAGCACACCCAGTTATGGTCGTGCCCGCATCGTTATAACACTGCGTTATGTTCGTTGCAGTCGGTATTGCGTCGTTTAATGAAATAACTGTTGTTCCACCATTAATATTCCGCAAATACCCGCTTCCCGTACCCAGCGTAAATTGCCAATCGGCGGAATTGGTTGTCGTCGAGATAATCGTGTCGCCAGACCATGTGCTATTCGCCGCGCTCGCTGTTGCCGTCAGCGTGACGGTGTCATCATAGGTTTCGCTACAGTCGGCATTGGCGCACGCAATAATTTCAATCGGTGCTGCTAAACAACTGACTAACTGGGTTGGGTGTTGTATACGATAATGATGAACCAGCGCCGGTTCAGGGGTACAGCCAGCCGCTTCATTCACATCCGCTTGTGTTTGCGGCGAATAGGTAATGGCACTGTTATTGCCCAAGGTCACGGTACCCGCGGTTAGCGCACCACCTTGAAAGTTGGTGTTGTTGCCGAACTCAATGTTCGCGGTTTCAGACGGGCTGTAAATTAAGCCATTAAAGGTGAACTCTGGGCAGTTAGTGCCACTATTACAGTAATTACCGATTATAAAATCGGCGTCTTCGTACAGATAAACCACCAGATTAGCGACGTTACCCGTACTATTAAATGAAATATCATTTCCGCCCGAGATACCATCACGAATGAATAATCGCACGGGGCCATCCGGAACAATATTGATGGTTGAATTGTTACCGATAAACATCGATTTAATGAAGTAATCGCCAGGCCCGAGATTCAGCGTGTTCGCATTATCAGTAAAGGTGATGGATTCAATGTAATAGGTACCGCCGCCAGTTGTTGAGGAAAGTGCGTTGGCACCTTTAGTATGAATGGTGCCGTAGGTTCCTGGTGCGAGATTCGTTTGATTTTCATAGAACCCGGTGCTAATAAAGCTCGGAAACACTGCTGGGTCCAGCGGAGGGAATGCCAAATCGACGGTATCAATAGTGCCCGACGGTGTTGGTGTATTACCACCGAGACCCGTTTCGTCAACAATGTCGTTATCGTTAATTTGCGTACCACTGCCGGAGGTAAAACCGTTACCACCGACCACACCAAAATCGGCAAGCTCGTTAAATAAACTGCAGGTATCAACTGGCGGTGGTGGCGGTGGGGTGCCGGTGTTACAACTGGGCGGTGTGGAGCCGGTTCCGGTATCACAAAATTTTTCACCGGCAATGGTACCGCCATTATTCTCAATAGTCGGCGCGGTCGCGTTACCGCCAATGGTGCCTTGCCAGTCAATTTGTATTTCGATTGTGGCGCTGGCACTACCGGTAATATAAGCGTTACTGGCCTCTAACAGTATCGTTTCTGCCGAGGCATTGCCGGTAATACCTGAACTATTCCCGATAACTAAATTTTGAATGACCGTAACATCACCTTGAATATTGCTATTCGAGGCTAACACATTGACATTATTCGCCTCGACATCACCCGTCACCTGACTTCCGCTGGCCAACGTAAACGTACCTGAAGCACTGATATCACCATTTATCGTCACCGGAGATTCAGTGATGATGTCGCTGCCAGAAAGATTACCAGTGATAGTGTGGCTGCTGCCAATGGTAATTTGTCCAGACGACGAAATATTGCCATTAAAAACTGAGTTATCAGAACGTAGCAAAATTGACGTGGGCGCACTGATAAAGCCAGTGATGGTATTGCGGCCATTAATGTCGATACTTTGGGTTGCGATGATGCTGCCAGTAATGGTGTCTTCGTAACTGGTTGTAATTTGTGCAGCGTTGAGATTCCCAGTAATGTTGTTTTGCCCACCGGTGGTTATTTGCGCTGCGCTCAAATTACCGACAATTGTATTCTGATAGCCCGTAACAATCGCGCCACTGGCAACTAAATTCGCTTCGCCATTGTATTGGTAGCCCGTATTAATGTTGCCGGTAGCATTGATGGTTAACGGAATGCCTGTCGCCCCAACCTGAATGGAGACGCCGTTGAGATTAGCATCGCCGGTGACATCAAATACGGTTTTACCATCGGTAATAATGCTATCTGCACTGGTCAGATTTAAGCCGTTTGGACAAGTAACATTGCCATTATTTGTCGTGAAGCATTCCGGAGGAATCAGCCAAGTACCTTTATCTTTCACTAACGTATAAGTTGCTGCGACAGCGCTATTGGCAGCTAAAATAAAGATAAGGATAATCAGTGATCTATAAAATCCCATCACCTGCCTCCAGCATTAATACTTTCGAATAGGTCATGTCACCTGCAGCGCACTCGCCTTGGGCAATAATTCTAAAATGATCGCCCTGATACGGTGAGTTAAGTTCAGCTCGGTCACAGAAAATGGTGGTAGAGCAATTTTTTAACCCATTGATAGTGAATAATTGCTCGGGCCTCACTTCTGGCGGTGGTGATGCCGTTCGCACTGGGCACAAACCTTGTGCCGCTGGCGCATCGTGCGGGAATAGCTCAGTTAAGAACAACTCAGCGCCGGCGCGCGCCGCTAATTGCGCCCGACTGCCATAAACTTCACCAACAATGGCTTGACTCGAATTCCCTAAAATACGCACCATCGCCACACCAATCAAACTCATGATGACAATAATAAATACCGCAACAGCAAGTGCAGCACCGCGTTGCTTTGCAGGTAAACGGACACATTGTGAATATGAGAGATTAGGGAACATTCGCTATATGAACCTCATGCACAAACTGTAACGGTTCAGAATCGGCTTCGCGACTAAAGCGCCAATCAAGCTTTATTAAGCTGTTGCGCTGCAAAGTAGCTTCAAATACGTAAAATGGAAATTCATTGTTGTTTAAATCATTGTAGATATATTTAGCCATTATTTCAGCGCTGCTGGCGGCGCTTATTTGTAATTGACTGAAACTCGGCTGCAAACTGTTAAGTCCGTAGCCGGCAAAGCGATAAATACTATTTGATGTATTGTCGTAACACCAACTTACCGGCTCGCCACCAATGAAATAACGTCGAGCTGGGCTTTCAGCACCGAAGAAGGCGGGTGTGGTTGCGTAGTTTATTTCAACCAAATTGTCCTGCGCCGGCGACGTGTCGGTGATGTTTGAAATGACTTTCCGGCGTTGCACGCTGTTGCCGTATATGTAGCTGGTGTTTGTTGCATAAACGAGTAAATAGCCGCCAACTAAATTATCGTTAGCTACCGGCTCAATGGCAATAAACGGATCACTGCTGGTAGGTCCGGGGCGAGGTATATCTAAATACACGCTGCTTGCAAGTATCGGCATAAATTCAATACAACGCTGCGCATCGGTAATTGACACGCGGATACTTCTTGGTACTGCACCTTGCAGCTCACGACTCAACCGCGCGATAGCGAAGCGAGACTGGGCAACTAACTGATCGCGTTCAGTGGTGTCGCGAAATATTTGTGCACCGAAGCCTAGGTAATTGAATACAAATAATCCGGTAATGGCGAGCAAGACAATGACAATCACTAACTCAACTAAAGTAAACCCCTGACGATGACGCATTAGTAATTACCTCGCAGCGTCGCAAAGGTAAAATTTTGTCCAAACGACGTTGTGATCGTCACTTCAATTCTCTTATAAAGAGTGATTGTAGATTGGCATGTGCCAGTGCTATCGCTGTAACAGACGCTGATTGCAAAGCTAAATCCTGGGTAGCGGCTGGCAATATCATCACCCATCGCATCGGCTAAAGTTGGGGCGGTTGTCTCGAGTAGGTGGTAATCGTCGACATCATCAAAGTCTTCGCGCGTTTCTGCGTCGGGGCCTAAATTAGTAGGGGCAGTGCAAGCGCTGGCGGCCGCTTCACCGCATCGTAATAAGCCGCCGCTTCGGTCGCTATTCTCATCAAACGATTTACCGCTAATTTCTTGAATAAAGGCTTCGCCGAGAGCTGCGGCACGTTGTTGCAGCATAGGTTCGGCGCTGCGCTGCGCTTGAGGAAATATCAGAACAGTGAGTAACACAATCGAAATGCCCAGAACCACAATACCAATGATAATCTCAATCAACGTGAAGCCACGTTGGCTTGAGTTCATGGGTCGCTGTGTGATCGACGTTCGTAACATAGACGTTCGTGGCATCAAAAGCTCCAAGGCTTCTACTTTTCTTATAATTTGTTGATATATTGTTCTGTATACTACACTTTTTTCGTTTACACTGCATAAATTGTTCGGCCATTATGACTAACGACATAGAGTTAACGAAACCATGCCTTTAACTCGGAAAAAATACGACAAAATTGTAAATAATCAGCAAGGTTTCACGCTTGTTGAGCTGATTATTGTTATTGTATTAATCGGTATTTTGGCCGTTACTGCAGGTCCCCGAATTTTTGGTTCGGGCGGGGTCGATCAAGTTGTAACCGAAAGGCAATTATTGAGTTTGTTGCGATTACAGCAACAACAAGCCATGCAAGACGTGGTGAATCGCTGTTACGGTGTTAATCTGACAAGTGCTGAAGTAACGCCGTTTGACTGTGGTCAACCGATTGAGAATGCGCGAGTAGTTACCCTGCCAAATGATAACACTTTAACGATAGTTTCTACGTTACCAAATGCGTCGACGGGGTTTCGATTTAACGCGTTAGGTTGTCCTGTATCAACGGGTCATGCAACCACTGCAGAGAACTGCGGTCAAAGTGCAGTAGAGCTACAAATAAATGGCGTAAATGCGCGCAGCGTTTGCGTTCAAAGCCAAGGCTACATCCGTGTGGGAACTTGCAGTTAATATACTAGGTATAACGCTTGCCCGCAGGGTGCCAGCTTGGTAAAGTTACACAGTTTTTCAGTCCACCAAATTACGAGTAAGGGAACATCCCCTCATGTTTAAGAAGTTACGCGGCATCTTCTCCAACGATCTATCGATCGATTTGGGTACAGCAAACACACTAATTTATGTGAAAGACGAAGGTATTGTTTTGAACGAGCCTTCGGTTGTAGCGATTCGACAAGAACGCTCAGGTGGCCCTAAGAGTGTTGCTGCTGTCGGTCAAGCAGCAAAACAGATGCTCGGTCGAACGCCTGGCAACATAAAAGCCATACGCCCAATGAAAGATGGCGTGATTGCAGATTTCTACGTGACTGAAAAAATGCTGCAACACTTTATCAAGAAAGTGCATGACAGCCATTATTTCCGCCCAAGCCCGCGTGTTCTTGTTTGTGTGCCATGTGGTTCGACACAAGTTGAGCGTCGTGCTATTCGCGAATCGGCGTTAGGTGCTGGCGCCCGCGAGGTTTATCTCATTGATGAACCGATGGCTGCCGCAATCGGTGCAGGGCTTCCTGTATCTGAGCCTACCGGCTCAATGGTTGTTGATATCGGTGGTGGTACGACTGAAGTTGCCATTATCTCATTAAATGGTGTGGTTTATTCGTCATCGGTTCGAATTGGTGGTGACAAGTTTGACGAAGCAATTGTGAACTATATTCGTCGTAACTTCGGCTCACTCATTGGAGAAGCTACCGCCGAACGCATCAAGCACGAAATTGGTTCAGCATTCCCAGGTGAAGAAGTGCGCGAGATTGAAGTTCGTGGTCGTAACCTTGCCGAAGGTGTGCCTCGTTCATTTACGCTGAATAGCAACGAAATTTTGGAAGCACTTCAAGAACCGTTAATGGGTATTGTCAGTGCTGTTATGGTTGCATTAGAGCAATCCCCACCAGAACTCGCATCGGATATTTCTGAGCGCGGAATGGTGTTAACCGGTGGTGGTGCGTTATTACGTGATCTTGACCGACTGCTGATGGAAGAAACTGGAATTCCAGTGATTGTTGCTGATGACCCGCTAACTTGTGTTGCTCGTGGCGGTGGTAAAGCACTCGAAATGATCGACATGCACGGCGGTGACCTGTTCAGTTATGAGTAAGCGACACTATGAAGTCGCTTTTTGAACGGGGGCCAACCCTCCTCACACGACTCGTATTGGCGCTAATTTGCGCCGGTACAGTGATGTTTCTCGACCACCGGCTGAACACCATGCAGCCGGTGCGTTCGTTTTTATCGACCCTTGTTGCTCCCGTTCAATATCTTGCCGTGTTACCTGAGCAAGTGCTCGATCGCTTGGTTTACTTATCCACAACTCGCACTACGTTGCGCGAAGAAAACAAAGCCTTAAAACAAGAGTTACAAGAGTTGCAAATGGCCGTGCAGCGACTCAACTTTCTTGAAAACGAGAATGATAGGTTACGCCAACTACTCGGCTCTGAGATTCGCCAAGCGAGCAGACGTATGGCTGCAGAGGTTGTTGCAGTCGCAACTGACCCGTTCTCACACCAAGTCGTGATTAACAAGGGCAGCGCCAACGGCGTTTATGAAGGCCAACCGGTGCTTGATAACCGCGGTATTCTTGGGCAAGTGATGAGTGTTGGGCGTGGTACCGCGCGAGTCTTACTTATTTCTGATCAGAGCCACGCTTTGTCGCTGCGGGCTGAACGCAATGACATTCGAGTATTAGCGCGCGGCACTGGTGATTTGCAGCGTCTTGATTTGATGTATATTCCACATTCGAGTGAACTCCAAGTAGGTGACAAATTAATGTCCTCTGGGCTTGGCGGTGTGTATCCAGAAGGTTATCCGGTAGCAGAAATTACCGAAATCGACCGTGACGAGCGATTACAGTACGCACGAGTGTCAGCGCAGCCGTTTGCGCAACTTGATCGAATTCGAACGGTCTTGTTGTTATGGCCAGCCAGTGCAACAGAGCAGCCTGTATACGAAGACACGGAGGGCACTGATAATGTGGATTAAGTCAGGATTATTACCACTTCTAGTTAGCTATCTTGTCGCGTTGGTGTTGATGGTTATGCCAATGCCTGGCTTCCTAGAAGCATGGCGCCCAGATTGGCTTAGTTTGGTCATTATTTATTGGGTTATGGCGTTGCCGCATCGTGTTGGTATGGGAACGGTGCTAATTCTTGGTCTTATCGCGGATATATTGATGGGATCAGTTTTCGGGATTTACGCAACCGCGTTATTAATTATGGCGTACCCCGCAATCCGCCACTTTCAGCGCATTCGTAATTACTCATTTACCCAGCAAGCGTTTGTGGTAGCGGTTCTAATTCTTGTGAAGCGCGTCATTGTTTATGAGCTCGAGCATGTGCTGAATGATGCGGTCTTTAATTTTGCCTACCTATATCCGGTGTTATCGTCGGCTATCGCTTGGCCTTGGGTGTATTTGATTCTGCGTAAGTACCGGAGGCATTACCTTGTTCGCTAATGAACTCGTTTTAGCTTCAGGCTCGCCGCGTCGCCAAGAGTTGCTAAAGTTACTCGACAGGCCGTTTACAGTGGTGGTACCAAACGTACCAGAAGAGCGTGCGCCCAACGAATCAGCCAGAGCTTATGTGAAGCGTCTAGCGCTGAGCAAAGCACAAGCTGGCGCTACGTTAGCGCGGGCAAATAGTCTCGTGCTGGGAGCCGACACCGTAGTGGTTTGCGACAACGACGTTCTCGAAAAACCAAACGATTATGGTCACTTTGTTGCCATGATGAAGCGTCTTTCAGGACGAAGCCATTTAGCAATCACAGCGATCGCTGCGGTACTGAATGAAAAAGAAGATGTGGTGGTAAGCCAAGCAAAGGTAACGTTTAAAGCCCTTAACGACGAAGAAATTGATCATTATTGGCAATCGGGCGAGCCGCAAGATAAAGCCGGCGGCTATGGTATTCAAGGGCGAGCATCGAAGTTTGTGACTCATCTTGAGGGTAGTTACTTTGCGGTTGTTGGTTTACCGATGTATGAAACTGAACAACTTATTCTGACTATGGAGGGGCGCGTATGAGTGCAGAAATCTTGATGAACGTGACGCCCACCGAAACCCGCGTTGCATTAATTGAAAATGGCATTTTGCAAGAAATTCATATCGAACGCCAAGCGAAACGCGGCTTCGTCGGCAATATTTATGTTGGCAAAGTCTCGCGCGTACTACCCGGTATGCAGGCAGCGTTTATTGATATTGGCTTAGATAAAGCCGCGTTTTTGCATGCGTCAGATATCGTCACACAACTCGAACAAGCTGAGGGCATTGCTCGCGGCACCATGCCGGCTGCAGATATTGCCCAGTTGGTTCGCCCCGGGCAAAAAATCTTGGTGCAAGTGGTTAAAGATCCGCTTGGTACCAAAGGTGCGCGATTGACGACAGATATCACGATTCCATCACGCTATATGGTGCTGATGCCGCAATCACCACACGTGGGTATTTCACAACGCATTGAAGATGAGAAAGAGCGAAATCGGCTGAAGCAAGCGGCGATGCCTTATTGTGATGAAGAAGGCGGTTTCATTGTTCGTACTGCAGCTGAAGGCGCAAGTGATGATGAATTGCAACGTGATGCGAAGTTTTTGCGGCGTCTATGGGATACCATTCAAAAACGCCGCAAAGGGATGCGTAACATCGGCTTGGTCTATGAAGATCTGAATCTCTCTTGCCGCATCCTAAGGGATTTTGTCGGTGAGCAAATTGAGCGCATTCGTGTCGATTCGCGTGTTACCTTCGATTTGCTGAGTGAATTCGTTAAAGAGTTTATTCCAGAGCTGAGTAATGCCTTGGAATATTACGCTGGAGAGCGTCCAATATTCGACATGTTCGACGTGGAGAATGAAGTACAGCGCGCACTTGATCGTAAGGTAGAGCTGAAATCTGGCGGTTCAATTATTATCGATCAAACTGAAGCAATGACCACCATAGATATTAATACTGGTGGTTTTGTTGGACACCGAAACTTAGAAGAGACAATTTTTAATACCAACATTGAAGCCACGCAAGCCATTGCGCGGCAACTGCGATTACGTAACTTAGGCGGCATCATCATTATCGATTTTATTGATATGCAAAACGCCGACCATCGTCGTCGCGTATTACACAGTCTTGAGCAAGCACTTGGAAAAGATCGGGCGAAAACTTCCATTAACGGCTTTACCTCGCTGGGTTTAGTTGAAATGACACGGAAACGCACCCGCGAAAGTTTAGAGCATGTACTATGCTCAGAATGTCCAGTGTGCGGTGGACGCGGCTCAATGAAGACAGTTGAAACGGTGTGTTATGAAGTCATGCGTGAAATTGTTCGAGTCAATCGCGCGTATGCAGCTGATCACTTTATGGTTTATGCCTCAACAGCAGTGGCCGATATGCTACTTAATGAAGAATCGCATGCGTTAGCTGAGCTCGAAGTATTTATTGGTAAACAAGTGAAAGTACTGGTTGAGCCGCTTTATAACCAAGAGCAGTTTGACGTGGTAATGATGTAACTATGGCGGGTAAGGCGTTTGGGTTTGTATACCGGACTTTACTTTACACCATGGCAACTGCTCTGGTGCTTTTTGCGCTGCTTATCAGTGGGCTGCGTTACTTATTGCCACAACTTCCAGACGTCACGGAACAAGTTGAGCAATTTCTTGCGAATAATTACGCGATAGAAGTATCGCTAGCGCAAATAAGTGCAGATTGGGGAACCAGTGGCCCTGAACTCATTTTGCATGAACTGACTGTGCGTCCCGATTTAACCAAAGCGACACGTGTAGAAATTGAACAGGCTCGAGTCAATATAAACTTTTGGGCTAGTGCGCGCACATTAAGCGTGCAGTTTGAGCGAGTGCAGTTAGAAGCTATGCGTTTGCATTATGATTTACGCGATAGCTACGGTAAAAACTCCGAGAATACCTTTCGTCTTTCCGACAATTTAATGGAGCTGTTGCTCGACCAACTCGACTATATTCAAGTGTCTGATAGCAAACTTGAACTGGTTAACTTAGTGGGTGTTACTCGCGCAATTGATATCAACGAATTGCGTTGGATGAATCAACAACAACGTCACCAAGGTGTAGGTAAACTAGCTTTTTCCGAAGTGTCGGACAATACCCTCGATATTATTATCGATGTGCAAGGTTCTGATAAACGATCTCTTAGCGGACAGGTTTATGTTGCCGCTTCAAAGCTCGATATTACGCCGTGGGTTCAGCAACAAATTATCGACACTGAAATTAAGACAGCACAGTTCAATTACAACTTATGGCTGAACTTCAAACAAAATCAGTTCACCGACGGCTTGCTGCAATTGGGTGAGCAGGCGTTGGTATGGGAAGTAAATGAACAACGCCATCAATTACGAATACCTCAGGGAGAATTAAAATTAAGACCCTATCAAGATGGTTGGCGCGTCAACTCTAACCCATTAACCATTGAACATAATCAGCGTAGTTGGACTTTACCGACTTTTAGTTGGGAGCAGACGCCAACATCGACGGCGGTAAGCGCAGATGACTTACCATTAGCGCCAATGCTGGAATTGCTGAATCTTTTTGGTAGCCAAGGAGTTCAGGTCAGTGAGCAGTTGGCTGAGCGAAATACTCAAGGTTTAATTGATGTTGTTTACGAAAGTAACCTTGACGCTGGTGCTCGTTGGTTTGCGCAAGGTGAAGCGTTAAGTTGGGGACAGTTTGGTGGTGTTCCGGGTCTTAGTAACGTCAATTTGCGAGTCAGTGGAATTGATAACCAGCTGAATTGGCAGCTCGATGGCACGGATGCAACTTTTATCAGCCGGGCTTTAGATTACGATGACCCATGGCCGCTTCCGAGAGTTGATCTTTCGGGAGAGTTCCGGTGGCAGAGCGATGGTCAATGGACCTTACGTGTCGCACCGCAGAGTGAACTGCATCTTGAAGGATTGCAAATTGGGCTGACCGCAACGATCACGCCTTCAGAGAACTCGGTTTACGTTAACGCTCGAGCTCAAAGCCTAAACTCAGAACCGATTGATGCGGAAGTACTTAGACGCCATTTACCTGTGGTTATGGGAGATAATCTTCACGATTATTTACTGGTCGCAATTCAAGATGGCCAAGCGCAAGATTTAGCGATGGTTTGGCGGGGTAACGTAGACCAATTTCCATATCATGACAACCAAGGGTTGTTCGAAGCACGAACGCGCATTAAGAGTTTAAATTATAAATTTCAGCCGAACTGGCGACCGATTTTCGATGCGACAGCAGTGGTTAATTTCCGTAATGAACGAATGCACATCACTGCTGAAGACGGACTTCTTGGAAATGTCGAGGTAGTGCGCGCAGATGTTGTTCTACCAGACCTTCTTGGTGGCGCAGATGCATTTCTAGATATATCAGCTAAAGTTTCCGGCAACGCCAATGAATTAAAACCGATTTTTGATGATAGTCCCTTAGCTAAAAGCTTAGGTGCGACGTTTGCTGAAATTCAACTAAGTGGACCGATCTCGAGTGACCTTCAGCTAACCATTCCATTGGGGGCATCAGCTGAAGTTGTGGCCGAGGGCCATGCTGAGCTTAACGATATTGATATGTATGTGCGCAGCCTCAAAGAGACCTTCCGAAATGTTAGCGGCCGCGTGAATTTTCGTAATGATGTCATCACTGCACCTGAGTTATTGATGACATGGCGGGGGTTTCCAGTACAAGCGGCTTTAGATAGTCGTCAACGTGAAGAAGATTATTTCGTAGAAGTTGCGGCGTCTGGTGAATGGCGTCTTGATGAATTTGCGCCGCTTACCAATGGTGATATGCCGTGGCAAGCGGACTTTAATTTGAGTTTACCGCAACAGGGTGGCTATTCATTTCGCTGGCAGCAAACAGCTGACTTGAAGGCGGTTGCCATGAATCTTCCTCCACCATTGACTAAAGTCGCAGAGCAGGAAGAACTATTGGAGCTTATTGTATCGGGAAGCCGCGATAGTATTCTGGTGAATGCCGAACTTGGCGATAGAGCCATGCTGGAACTTCAGTTTGATGGCACTGCTGAAGTGCTGCAATCGGGATATGCTCGCATTGGCGAAGTGATGTCGCAAGCGCCGAACCCAAATGTGTTGCGATTGAATCCGACGTTCACGGTGGATGCCAATTTACCTGCGAGTGATATTGCGACGTGGCTAGATAGTTATCGTTATTTACAGGAATTTCTTCCAGAGGGCTCTGGTGATAGTCAACTGGCGCGATTATTACGGCCTGACTACATACAAATAGTAAGCCCGCGAATTTCCTACGCTGACATGGCCTTTGACGATGTTTCAATTGTCGCATGGCCAGAGCAATCGAGTTGGTTGGCACGATTAAACTCTAAACAAGTCATTACCGCTGTTGAGTGGCGGCCGAGCAAAGCAACAGAAAAAGGTGAAGGCGATCAGTTATATTTCAACGCGGAATTTATTGAATTAGCAGCGTCATCCGTTGAGTCAGTTGATTCCGACGAAAACGTATTGAGTCAAAGTTCGGCGCCAACAAGTTTTGCCAATATGCCGGAGATTTTTCTGCAGTGTAAACGCTGCCGCTATGGCGTATATGACCTGGGCGAAGTGAGTCTTCACCTGCGTGGCGAAGATAAGCAGCTCGAACTTGTCGAATTTTCTGCAAAGCATCGCAATCACACGCTGAATGCGCAAGGAGCTTGGGCACTAGAGACGGCGACACAACATCCGCAGACGCGAATTGTTGGTGAATTTAGTTCGCCCGACTTCGGTGAATTCTTAGAGAATTATGAGTTCACGTCAATGGTTCGCGATAGCAATGCAACCATTGCATTTGATTTAAGTTATTTAGGTTCGCCGCGGGAGTTTGAGGCTGAATCGCTTAATGGCACCGTCAATTGGGAGCTCGGTCAAGGTTATTTAAACGAGGTGAGTGATCGAGGTGCTCGACTATTTTCGTTATTGAGTTTAGATAGCATTTTGCGAAAGCTCCGCTTCGATTTCCGTGATGTGTTCGCCAATGGGTTATTCTATACCAACTTTAGCGGTGACTTTAACATCGTCAATGGCATTGTGACCACCAATAACACCCAGCTTAATGGTGCCGCAGGTGACATGGAGGTTAAAGGCGAGACGAACTTAATGACGCGCACATTAGATTATGATTTACAGTTTGTACCGAAAGTAACATCAAGTTTACCGGTAATACTTGCATGGATGATTAATCCACCGTCGGGTCTCGCAGCTCTTGTTATCGACCGAATGCTTCATGATGCCAAAGTCATCAGTCGCCTCGAATACCGAATTTCTGGCACAATGGACGATCCTAAAATTGAAGAAGTCGCGCGTGATAGTCGCGATGCGCCAATTCCACCGGAGGTGCAAAATGAGCCAAATCCAGAACTCAACGAAGAGCCAAGTGCAACTGACGGCGCTACAAATGACCAGCAGCCCGAATCCACAGCAGAACCTACAGGAAATTGAGAAACAGCTTAAAGCGTTACCTGATTTTCGCCCACAGCTCGTGGTATTGCCCGAAGCATGTTTGTGCTTTGGTGCTGGCGACAAGCGTCAACGGGAACTGGCAGAGCTTCCTGGTGATGGCCCCATGCAAGAAGGGCTCGCAGCGTTGGCCAAGCGCTACAACGTTTGGTTAGTTGGCGGTACCATTCCATTAATCGACTCTTTGGATGACAATAAATTCAGTGCCGCCAGTCTGGTGTTTAATCCACAAGGTCAATGCGTCGCACGTTACAATAAGATGCATCTGTTTGATGTCGACGTCGCAGATAACACGAAAAGTTATCGCGAATCTAATTGGACCAACGCCGGCGCTAGCGTAATAGCAGTACCAACTGAGTTCGGCACATTGGGTTTAGCCGTGTGTTATGATGTGCGCTTTGCTGAGTTATTCCGAGCACTAAGAACAGCTGGCGCCGATATTCTCGTACTGCCGTCAGCATTCACCCAAGTGACCGGGAGCGCGCATTGGCATGTTTTAACGCGCGCTCGCGCTATTGAACAACAGTGCTTTTTAGTTGCCTCAGCACAAGCAGGAGAACACGAAAACGGCCGTCAAACTTATGGTCATGCTCTTGTCATTGACGGCTGGGGTCGCATATTAGCAGAAACAGAATCCATGCAACCAAGCATTGCAACCGCCTTGGTTGATATCGAAAGCTTAAAAAAGATCCGCCAAGATATCCCCGTAGCGGAACACTTCAAACGTAGTAAAAAGGTTTTACATGCAAGCACAGAACGTTGAGCACAATCTGCTTCATCAACACGATTTAGATAGCGATAAATTGCAGCAATCGCTCGCGACGCTATACACCGGCGCCATCGATTTCGCCGACATTTATCTGCAAAGCAGCGTCAATGAATCTTGGGTTCTTGAAGATGGCATTGTGAAAGAAGGTAGCTTCCACATTGAGGCTGGCCTTGGTGTGCGAGCTGTACACGGCGAGAAAACTGGCTTTGCATATGCTGATGACATATCACCACAAGCACTTCAAAAAGCGGCTGCTGCAGCGCGAGGAATTAGTTTAGCTGGTGACAATAAGCAAGTGAATGCGTTCTCACGTTCAACGGTTGGCTTGCGTTATCCGGCGGTTAATCCGCTCGCCAGTTTAAATGAGCACGCGAAAATCGATTTGCTACGTGAAATTGATGCGTACGCCCGTAGCCTAGACCCGCGTGTTGTAGAAGTCATAGCGAGTATCAGTGGTAGTTACGATGAAATTCTTGTCGCCGCAACAGATGGTACGTTTGCAACGGATATTCGTCCGTTAGTGCGCGTAAATTGCACCGTGCTTGTTGAGCATAATGGTCGTCGAGAGCGCGGTAGTGCTGGCGGCGGTGCTCGAGTTGATTATCATTATTTTACCGCCCCAGTTGACGCCACACCGCGTTGGAAAGCCTATGCTGATGAAGCGGTTCGCCAAGCGCTGGTTAATTTAGAAGCGCGTCCAGCACCAGCTGGAACAATGCCTGTGGTATTGGGGGCTGGCTGGCCTGGTGTGTTATTGCATGAAGCGGTTGGACACGGTTTAGAAGGCGACTTCAATCGTAAAGGGGCTTCTGCCTACGCTGGAAAGATTGGCGAGATGGTCGCATCGGAATTATGCACTATTGTTGATGATGGCACGTTGCAAGATCGTCGTGGTTCATTGGCAATTGACGATGAAGGCACTGAAGCAGGCTATAACGTATTAATTGAGAAAGGCCGCTTAGTTGGTTACATGCAGGATAAGATGAATGCTCGTCTTATGGGTGTCAGCCCAACTGGTAATGGGCGTCGCGAAAGCTATGCACACTTGCCGATGCCACGCATGACGAATACGTATATGCTTGCCGGTGAACACGACCCGGAAGAAATCATTCGCAGTGTGAAACGCGGTATTTATGCACCGCACTTTGCTGGAGGGCAAGTCGATATCACTTCGGGCAAATTTGTCTTTTCAGCATCAGAAGCTTATTTAATTGAAGACGGTAAAATCACTGCTCCAGTGAAAGGCGCGACGTTGATTGGAAATGGCCCTGATGCGATGCGTCAGGTATCCATGGTCGGGCACGATTTAGCGTTAGATCAAGGTGTTGGTGTGTGTGGAAAAGACGGTCAAAGCGTACCTGTTGGCGTTGGCCAACCAACGTTGAAATTAGATGCGATGACCGTAGGTGGCACCGATTAAACGGTGGCCACCTCACGTAAGTATTTGAACAGTTCGCGTTTTGCTGCAGGTGGCTTATTTTGTTCAGCTTGCTTGTTCGCTTGGCGATAGAGCTGACGTAGTTTTTGACGATCGGCTTGCGGGTACGCATCAATGAAATGTTGAATGGCTTCGTCGCCAATGGCCAAAATAGCATCACGGTGTTTCTCCAGTTGGTGAAACAATGCATTTTGTTCATGGTGTGAATGCTCAAGTTCGGCGAGAGCTTGCTCGATAGGGCCGGTGTCGCGGTGGCGCATCATTTTACCGATAAGCTGCAACTGACGACGGTAGCCTTCGCGTGTATTACGAATACGTTGCGCAAGATGAATAGCATCGAGTAGCTCTTCATCGAGAGGAATTTTCGCTAGTTTGCCTTCAGCTAGGCTAACAAGTGTTTCGCCAAGCTGTTGCTGCGCTTCGGCGGCGCGTTTTAATTCAGATTTACTGACGATATCGTCGTCGTGCTCAAATTCGCTCATGGGATGCCTCTGTGGTTTCGAGCGAATTGTACCCGAACACAGTACATAAATACAAAAGCGTTGTTCGTTATTCGTTATTCGTTATTCGTGAGTTCATCTCGCTCGAGAGTACGAATACGAATGAGCACACTTTTCGTTGGGCGTGTTTTGGTTTTTCGATTTGTCTTTTTCGAATAACGAATAACGAATAACGAATAACAAACAACGCTTTCAAAGGTTTTAAAGGAGATGTAATGATTCCGGACATGAATGAACTTCAAACAGAACTGCACGACGTGGAGCAGGCTGTTGCCGACGCAATTAACTACGCCAAGCAACTTGGTGTGAGTGCCGCTGAGTGCGCGATGAGTCGTAGCAGCGGCATCAACGTGGCAACGCGTCTGGGTGAAGTTGAGACGGTTGAATTCAATCAAGACGGCGCGCTTGGTATTACAGTATTTCGAGGCCAGCAAAAAGGATCATCTTCGACAACCGACTTGACTGCAAAAGCGATTCGCGCGGCGGTAGAAAAGGCCAATGATATTGCTCGTTATACCTCTGAAGATCCATACGCTGGATTGGCACCGGCTGAATTAATGGCGACCTCGATACCTGATTTAGACTTATGTCATCCAGCGGACCAAAGTGCCGAATTTGCCTTAGAGCAAGCGTTAGCGTGTGAACAACATGCGTTACAACTTGACCCGCGTATTGTCAATTCAGACGGTGCAGGTTATAGCAGCCATGTTGGCTATCGAGTATACGGAAATAGCCATGGATTTGTGGCCGGCTACTTGCAATCTCGACATAGTCTAAGCTGTTCGCTTATTGCGAAAAGCGGTGATGCCATGCAACGTGACTATAGTTATACAGTGGCGCGCCATCGTGATGATTTATGGACGCCTCATCAGGTAGCGGAAGATGCCGTGCAAAGCACGGTGTCGCGTTTAGATGGCCGTAAAATAGCAACGGCAAAAGTGCCCGTGATTTTCCGTGCCGATGTTGCTAACAGTTTGTTCGGGCATTTGGTGGCAGGTATCAGCGGCGGCAGTCTCTATCGTAAATCGAGCTTCTTGGTCGACCATTTAGGCAAACAAATTCTGCCAAGTTGGTTAACTGTGCAAGAGCGGCCGCATTTGCGAGGTGCTTTGGCGAGTAGCCCGTTTGATCATGAAGGTTTGGCGACTCATGACCGCGATATTATCCAAGAGGGTGTTCTGCAGACCTATCTTTTGACTAGCTATTCTGCGCGAAAACTGGGTATGGAGCCGACCGGACACGCCGGCGGGATTCATACTTGGGAAGTCAATCATCAGGTTGAGAATTTGGCTGCGCTTTGCAAAAAGATGGGTACCGGCTTATTGGTGACAGAACTGATGGGGCAAGGTGTGAATATCGTCAACGGCGATTACTCTCGTGGTGCAGCTGGTTTCTGGGTTGAGAACGGTGAAATCCAATACCCAGTCGAGGAAATAACGATTGCTGGCAATTTAAAAGATATGTTGGCGAATATTGTTGCGATTGCGGGTGACGTGGACGCACGTCATGGCGTTCGTACAGGTTCGGTTCTACTCGAAGAAATGCGGATTGCTGGGGTTTAACCCAGCAATAACGTTGCTGTGCCAAGGAAGGCAAAGATACCAACCACGTCAGTGACAGTAGTTAGAATGACACCACCGGCTAATGCAGGATCGATATCAAACTTCTTCAAAACAAGCGGAACCGTCACCCCAGCCAAACCCGCTGCGAGTAAGTTGGCCATCATGGCGAAAGCAATAATTCCGCCGATCACTAAATCTTGTTTCCATAGTGCAACGACTCCGGCAATGAGAATTGCCCAAATTACCCCGTTTAGTGCACCAATGGCGAGTTCTTTTCCAATCAACCAACGTTGGTTGCTTTGGCCAATGTGACCCAATGCCATGCCGCGAATGACCAAGGTTAGCGTTTGCGAGCCAGCGATACCGCCCATACTCGGGACAATTGTGTTGAGAATGGCTAAGATCGCCATTTGCGCCAAAATATCTTCAAACATCGAGCTAACGGCGGCGGCTAGCAATGCGGTTATCAGGTTAACACCTAACCAGATACTGCGACGACGCGTACTCTTTAGAACCGGTGCGAAGGTATCTTCGTCGTCATCTAAACCAGCCATACTCAACATGGAGTGCTGCGCATCTTCACGAATGATGTCGACCACGTCATCGATGGTGATACGACCAAGTAGACGATTTTCATCATCAACTACTGGTGCCGAGATCCAGTCTTGACGTTCGAACAGCTTCGCGACTTCGGTTTCGTCCATATCGACAGGAATACCCTGAATATCCTGATCCATGACATCGCTTACGAGCTTTGTTGGATCAACAGTCAGCAGGCGGGTAATTCCAATCTCACCAATAAATTTGTCGTCACGGTCGACCACATAAAGTTTATCAGTGGCTTCTGGCAATTCACCTTTCAAGCGCAAGTAACGCAATACCACATCTATGGTGACGTCTGGGCGCAAGGTGATGGTGTCGGTGTTCATCATGCCGCCGGCGGTTTCGTCGGCATATGACAAGGCTTGTTCTGCACGATGACGATCTTGCTCGTCCATCGATTTTAGAACTTCTTGATAAATTTGCTCCGGAAGACCACGTAGAACGTAAGCAAGGTCATCGGTGTCCATGCCTTCGGTGGCAGCCGCCAGTTTCTCGGGCGCCATTTGCCGAATAACGGACTTCTGAACTTCTTCGGAAAGCTCTTCAAGAATATCACCATGCTCGTCAGCATCGACGAGCTGCCAAATGATGGCACGAGCTTTCGGAGGAGATGATTCGAGTAAGAGGGCTACGTCCCAGGCTGGGAGGTTATGTAGTTGGCGCCGCGCTTGCACGTACATGCCACGAGCTAACGATTCAGAAACTTCCTGAATACGTTGTTCGGCAAATTCTTTGTCGGCAACTTCAGCTAGCATACAATAAACCCTCAGTAATATGAGAAGTTTACCGCATCATTGCTCTTCATCAAAGCGAGATTCAATTAAGTTTGCAATTGCATCAACTGCTTGGAGGGCATCTTTACCTTCAGCAACAATATCTATTTCACGTCCTTGACCGCTAGCGAGCAGCAATAAACACATCACACTCGACGCGTCGACGTGCTGTTCGCCTTGCACAATGGATACTTTTGCATCAAATTCATGAGTGAGTTTGGCAAGCTTCGTTGCGGCGCGAGCATGCAATCCGAGTTTATTACGAATGGTAACGGTGCGACGGATAGCTTCAGTCATAATGTAACCTTAGTGAATTCTTGGGTTTCAAGTTTTCTTGTGACGGCTTGATTCGCGATGTCGAACTTGAACCTTGAATGGTTGCTCACTGAAACGCTTGGCAAGTTGCTCAGCAATATAGACAGAGCGGTGTTGACCGCCGGTGCAGCCAATGCCGATAGTCAGGTAGCTACGATTACTGCGTTGAAAATGCGGCAACCAAGTTTCAAAGAACACTTCTAACTGGTGGATAAACTTCGTCACTAACGGTTGTTGCTCAAAAAAATGTTGAACGGCAGGATCGTTGCCGGTTAATGGCTTAAGTTCAGGAACCCAGTGCGGGTTGGGCAGTATGCGCGCATCAAACGCATAATCTAAATCAGGCGGAAGGCCATATTTATAGCCAAATGATTGAAATACAACAATTAAGCGAGAAGCTGCTTTGCCAAGTACACGCTCAGAAACCTGCTCACTGAGCTGGTGGACGCTCAGATCACTACTATCAATTCGCCATGTCGCACGCTCTGCTAAGGGTTCTAGCATAGCTGCCTCTGCAGCTAGCGCATCAGCTAATGGCATTTCTTTTTGCGACAATGGATGCAAACGGCGAGTTTCGCCAAATCGACGAAGTAAAATCGCTTCCGACGAATCAATGTAGAGTATCTCGGGTTTGACCTTACTAGGTAAAAAATCCAGTGCTTCTGTGAGCTCATTTTGATCAGGTGGAAGATTTCGAACATCAACGCTAACGGCAACTTTATCGTATTGGTCAATTACCGCGTGTACCAGCGTTGGCATCAAGGTAATTGGTAAATTATCGACACAGTAATAGCCGAGATCTTCGAGAACTCTCAGAGCAATGGTTTTACCTGAGCCAGATCGGCCTGTGACAATAATTAGTTGCATGTCGCTATCAACTTACCCCGTGAACAGGTCATATAATTCTTGATCGCTGTGGGCATCTCGTAAAGCCCGCGTACAATTCTTATCGTTTAATCGCTGTGCTACTGAAGCAAGTGTTTGTAGGTGTTGCTCGTGTTGATCTTCGGGTACGAGCAAGGCAAAAATAATATCCACCGGCTGGTTGTCTATGGCATCGAAGTCGATTGGTGATGACAGCGTGAAAAGAACAGCAACAGGTTTGTTGGCACTCGCTAATCGTCCATGCGGTATAGCAACGCCCATGCCAATGCCGGTACTCCCTAATCTTTCGCGATTAAGCAGGCTCTCAAAAACATCGAAGCTGGTGGTGCCAGACAGGCGAGGGGCGGCCAATTGGCCGATGAGCTCAAGTACTTTCTTTTTACTCGAGCCGTCGACTGCACAGCGCGTGCAGTCGGGGCTTAACAAGGTGGATAAATCCATGATTTAGTGACGTTTCATCTTTTCTTTATGTTTAATAACCTGCCGATCGAGTTTATCGATCAACCCGTCAATGGCCGCGTACATATCTTGGTGCTCTGAATCTGCGAAAATTTCGCCGCCATTCAAATGCAGCGTAGCTTCCGCTTTTTGCGTCAACTTTTCAACATTTAAAATGACATGGACGTTGTTTATGTGGTCAAAGTGGCGTTCAAGCTTACTAAATTTGCTATCAACGTACTCGCGTAATGCGTCAGTGATTTCTACGTGATGACCAGTCAGATTAATTTGCATAACATCTTCCTTCTGTTGTCCAAGATTCAGATAAGACGTTTGCGTTGACTCGAGGGCGGAATATTCAGTGCCTCTCGATACTTCGCAATGGTCCGTCTAGCTACTTGGATACCCTGTTCCGAAAGGAGTTCAGTTAGTTTACTGTCACTCAACGGCTTTTTTGGGTTCTCCGTAGCAACTAGCTTTTTCAGCAACGCCCGAATGGCGGTAGATGAAGCTTCTCCACCAGTATCAGTGCCAAGCTGGCTTGAGAAGAAGTACTTCAATTCAAACACACCACGCGGTGAATGCATATACTTTTGCGTGGTAACTCGAGAAATAGTTGATTCGTGCATGTCGACGGCGCCTGCAATATCAGCTAACACCATAGGTTTCATCGCTTCTTCGCCGTGATCAAAGAACCCTTGTTGGCGCACTACAATAGCGTTCGCAACCTTGAGCAGCGTTTCGTTACGGCTTTCGAGGCTACGGATAAACCATTTTGCTTCTTGTGTTTGGTGGCGTATGTATTGCATATCGTCAGTTTGGCGTGTGCCTTGGCATAACTTTATGTAACTATCATTTACCTTAAGTTTAGGCACACTTTCTGGATTTAGCTCAACCATCCAACGATTATTTTTTTTGCGCACTAAAATGTCAGGAATAACGTAGTCATCGTCGCTGTTACTAAAAGCTTCGCCAGGACGCGGTTGGAGGTGCTGGATCAGATCAATGACTGCAGCCAAATCGTCTTCATTCAAACGTAATCGCCGAGCTAAGGTTCGGTAATCGCGACTGCCAAGAAGGGTTAAATGCTCACGTACTGTCAGCAACGCTTCTTCTCGCCATTGTGTGCTTGCCGGTAAATGCTGTAATTGTAATGTGAGGCATTCGCCAACGTCTCGCGCACCGACACCAATCGGGTCAAAATGTTGGATGCGCTTCAATACGACAGCAACTTCGTCGAGCTCAACCTCGTCATCAATTTGCCGATTAACCGCACTGATAATTTCTTCAAGAGAGACAGTCAAATAACCACTGTCGTCAATCGCATCAATAATCGCTAAAGCAATAGTCTCGTCAAGAGTAGAAAAATGGGAGAGTTGCATTTGCCATATCAAATGGTCGTGCAAATTCGTATTCGTTGCGCCCTCAAAAACTGAATCTTCGCCGTCATAGCTTCCGCCAGACTGTCCAAGTGCCGCTGAGCACGGGCTATCCCATAGGTCATCATTGTCATTAAGCGCAGTTTCGCCTTCTGCCTCAGCTTGTTCAAGTTCTAACAGTGGGTTTTCTTCCAGTGCTTGCTGAATCTCTTGTTGTAATTCGAGGGTTGAAAGTTGGAGAAGCTTAATCGCCTGCTGCAGCTGCGGAGTCATCGACAGCTGCTGAGAGAATTTGAACTGCAGACCTTGTTTCATTGCATCACCTAGAGGGTGAACTGCTCACCCAAATACACGTCTTTAACCTGTTGGTTATTTAAGATGGTATGGGCATCGCCAGTCGCAATTAACTCGCCATGGCTAACTATGTAGGCATTTTCACAAACAGATAAGGTTTCGCGAACGTTGTGGTCGGTTATTAAAACACCGATGCCTCGATTTTTCAGATGCTCGATGATTTTTTTAATATCCAATACAGAAATTGGGTCGACGCCAGCAAATGGCTCATCAAGTAAAATAAAAGCAGGATCTGCGGCCAGTGCGCGGGCAATCTCAACGCGACGGCGTTCACCGCCCGATAAGCTCATGCCTAAACTGTTGGCAATGTGACCGATATGAAACTCTTCAAGCAGACCATCGAGACGCTCTTCTCGAGCATTCGCATCAAGGTCCTTTCGGGTTTCCAATATCGCCATGATGTTGTCGCGAACCGTCAACTTTCTGAATATTGATGATTCTTGTGGCAAGTAACCAATACCGCGACGAGCGCGCTCGTGCATTGGCAATAACGAAATGTCGTCATCGTCAATCATGATGCGTCCTTTATCGTTATTTACCAAGCCAACAATCATGTAAAACGTGGTAGTTTTACCTGCGCCGTTTGGGCCAAGTAATCCAATAATCTGACCGGATTCAACGGTTAAACTGACATCTTTAACCACTTGTCGTTTGTTATATGACTTCGCGAGATGTTCAGCGATTAATCGGCTCATTCTGGTTGTCGCTCTTTTTCTTTGGCATAAAAATAGTAGTAACGCGATCGCTTTCGTTTTCACCGCGACTGGCTGTAAGTTGTTGCGTAGCAAAGTTGTAGATAATCTCGTTACCTTGAATCACGCTATTGTCTTGCGAGACTTTCACATTGCCAGACAACGTTAATAATTGCTTGTTTTGATCGTAACTAATTATGTCTGCTTCGGCCGAAATAGGTGAACCGTCGTCAAGCTTCTGCTCATAAATGGCAGGACTACCTTTGGCCGTAAAAACATCGGTTTGATCATCGCGACGAGTCACTTCAAGGTGATCGGCGCGAATCGATAAACTGCCCTGACGAATGACAACATTGTCTTCAAACACCGCAACTTTATTGGCGACATCAAAAGAGTCTCGGTCGGCATTAATTTGAATTGGCTTATCGAAATCTTCACGACCTTGCGCGGCAGCATCATCGACGTAGGCCGTATTAATTGTTAGTAGCGCTACGACCGGTATAAATCGTTTCAACATGTTTAGTCATTTCCAATGTTTGAGCGCGCATATCGGCACGCAGACCTTCACCTCTTGCCGTAAAATCACGGCCGATAATTAACACCGGTTGTTCTGTGACAACCGTTTCTTCACGCGTATCTATGGTTAAGTAACTGGTTTCGATACGTTCAATAAATTCTTCTGACGAGAGACTCATCATTTCAATGTTTCGTTCTAATACAAGTGTCTTGTCAGCATAAAAAGAGCCTTGTTCAGCTCGCACTTGCCAAACCGGGCCACCGTTGCTGAGTTGTGCAATGTAGGTTGGCGCCATAAGTTCGGTAAGGCCTATGGGGCTATAATGCGTCATTTGTTCGGCAGCAATCTTGTGCGCAAGTTCACCTTGCTCGCCGTAAACCCGAACAATCAAGCCTTTCGCTGTGAAATCCGGTTTGATTTCTCGATAACCTTGTTGCTCTTCGGTGCCATCTCCGTCGTCGAACGGACGCCAAATAAGTACCGCCGCCGCAAGAAAAATAACTCCGATGACAATCAGTAAGTTGCGGTTCACAAACTGACGCCCCCGTGCAATTGCAATTGGCCTTGAGCGAGTAAAATCAAGTCGCTCAGTTCGCGCACCGCACCATAACCCCCGCGTTGCGAGGTAACATAGTCTGCTGATTGCTGAACATACGGATGGCCGTCTTGAACGGAAATGCTGAGACCACTGTGCTTAAGCATATCAATATCGGGCACATCGTCACCAATGCTAGCTACCTGGTGTTCCTCCATATCTAATTTTGCAAGAAGTTGCTGGAAACAACTTAACTTATCTTCTTGGCCTTGATAAATATGTGTTACACCAAGCGCAGTCATGCGGTTTTCAACAATGGCCGAACGACGCCCAGTAATGACCGCTACCTCGATACCAGCATTGAGCAGTGCTTTGACGCCGAAACCATCACGTGTATTAAACGCCTTGAGCTCTTCGCCCTGGTTGCCTAAATAAATACAGCCGTCGGAAAACACGCCATCGACGTCGCATACAACAAGCTTGATTTGTTTGAAACGCTCAAATAACACGGCAGTGATATCGCCGTACCAAGTACTAATCATTTCCATTACATGACTCCGGCTTTCAGAAGGTCGTGCATGTTGAGTGCGCCTTGCGGCACACCGTGATCATCCACTACAAACAAGCCATTTATTTTACGATCTTCCATCAGCTTTAAGCCCTGCGCAGCCAACACATCGGGTTTAATCGTGACAGGATTTCGGGTCATCACTTGTGCGATAGCAGTACTATGAAGATCAATCCGTTGGTCGAGGATACGACGCAAGTCGCCATCGGTAAAGATACCGGCGAGACCACCTTCGGCGTTAGCGACTCCGGTCATGCCAAGACCTTTGCGTGACATTTCTAACAAAGCCTCAGAAATCGTTGCCTGTTCATTAACCATCGGCATACGTTCACCGCCATGCATCACATCATGAATGTGTAGCAGTAACCGACGCCCCAAGCTACCACCTGGGTGTGACATAGCGAAATCGTCTGCGGTAAAGCCTCGAGCATTTAACAGTGCCACAGCAAGTGCGTCGCCCATAACTAAAGTAGCGGTGGTAGAAGAGGTTGGAGCGAGTCCGAGTGGGCAAGCTTCTTGCTCGACAGCAATACAGACATGCACATCGGCAATGTCTGCCAACGTTGATTTAGGGTTGCCAGTCATACTAACGAGTTTAACGCCACGGCGCTTTATTAATGGTGCAATGGCTAACAGCTCGCCAGTTTCTCCTGAGTTAGAAATAGCAACAACCACGTCATGCTCGGTAATCATGCCAAGATCACCATGGCTCGCTTCACCGGGGTGAACAAAAAATGCGGGTGTTCCAGTTGATGCCAGTGTTGCTGCAATTTTCCCACCAATATGACCGGATTTACCCATGCCAATAACAATCACCCTACCGCGGCAATTTAGCAACAGTTCACACGCCTGCTCAAAGTCATCATTCAAAAACCGTTTTAAGCCAGAAACGGCAGCAGTTTCGATATCAATAACGCGCTCGCCAAGTTGGCGAAATGAATGTTTGTTGGTTTCGGTCATAACTGGTTTTACTCCGTCCCAAAGTGATGGGATTTGTTATTGACTGCAATAATAACCGATCGAAAAGCGAAATGCAGACGTAAAAAGCACGGGAACACACGAATTGTCACAATTTTTACCGCCTTCACCTGTAGCAAAAGCGCTAAATCTGGTACACTAGCGGGCTCGAAAAGGGAGATATCAAGGCGATGCAGACGGCTCAAAATTCAACGAGCACCCAGCCACAAACTCACGCTGATGATGAAGCACTTGTTGTCATCGACAATATAGACTTCGCGCATGGGTTCGGCGCTCACCAAGTTTATCGTGGTTTATCGATGCGAATCCCAAAAGGGAAAATCACCGCAGTGATGGGCCCAAGTGGTATCGGTAAAACAACCTTATTGCGACTTATTGGTGCACAGTTACGTCCACAGCAAGGGAGCATTACCTTTGCTGGTGAAAATATTCATGCCTTAGGGCGCTCCGATTTGTACGAGTTGCGAAAGCGCATGAGCATGCTGTTCCAAAGTGGCGCATTGTTTACCGATATGACCGTATTCGACAATATCGCGTTTCCGATTCGTGAACACAGTGTGTTGCCTGAAGAAATCATCGACACCATTGTGAAGTTAAAGCTTGAAGCTGTCGGTTTGCGTGGTGCGCGGCATTTGATGCCAGCTGAATTATCCGGTGGTATGGCACGTCGCGCGGCTTTAGCGCGCGCTATCGCTCTTGACCCTGAATTAATTATGTATGACGAGCCGTTTGCCGGCCAAGATCCTATTTCAATGGGGGTTATAGTTAAGTTGATAAAAGAACTGAATCAATCACTTGGCTTAACCAGCATTGTTGTTACTCATGACGTTGCTGAAGTCATGACGATTGCGGATTACGTTTATATTATCGCCGACAAGAAAGTGGTTGGTCATGGCACACCAAGCCAGCTAGAAGCATCAGATGATCCTCTGGTTCATCAATTTTTGCATGGTGAAGCAGATGGCCCTGTGCCGTTCCATTATGCCGCGCCATCTTTAGAAGATGAGTTATTAGGGGGCAACAATGCTGGATAGAGTCGCCGCGTTAGGGCGTACAACCCTCGACACGATAGCTGGCGCTGGCGCTGCGTTTTTCATGTTGATGCGGGCGTTGATAGGCAAGCCCAACTTGCGTAAATCATGGCCGTTACTGATGCAACAAATGTACTCAGTTGGTGTCCTATCGCTAGTTATTATAGTGGTGAGTGGTTTATTCATAGGGATGGTATTGGGCCTCCAAGGGTATACCATTTTGGTGGACTTCGGCGCTGAACAATCGCTCGGTCCCATGGTCGCACTATCATTGTTGCGGGAATTAGGCCCAGTAGTTACAGCTTTGCTATTTGCCGGCCGTGCCGGTTCGGCACTAACGGCAGAAATTGGATTAATGAAGGCGACTGAACAGTTATCAAGTCTCGAAATGATGGGCGTTGACCCGCTGCGTCGCGTTATTTCACCGCGTTTCTGGGCTGGTTTTTACAGCATGCCTATTCTCGCTATCGTATTTTCAGCCGTTGGTATCTATGGCGGTTATCTTGTCGGTGTACGTTGGTTAGGTGTTGATGACGGTGCATTTTGGTCGGTCATGCAATCGAACGTAGAGTGGGGGCAAGATATCGTGAACGGTATTATCAAAAGTTTAGTGTTCGCATTCGTGGTGACCTGGATAGCCTTGCATAAAGGGTATAGCTGCACGCCGACTTCGGTAGGTATCAGTCGCGCCACAACATCGACGGTGGTCACGGCATCACTTGCCGTGCTTGGCCTCGACTTCGTATTAACAGCATTGATGTTTGGATAAGAGCTATGGAATCAAGAAATACACAATTAGCAGTCGGTTTCTTTGTCATTATTGGCGTTCTGGCATTGTTATTTTTGGGCTTACAAGCAGCCAACACCAGTGTTGTGACTAATGGTGAAACATATAAACTTTATGCAAAGTTCGACAACATTGGTGGACTAAAAGAGCGTTCTCCGGTCAAAGTAGGTGGTGTGGTTGTTGGCCGGGTGAGCAAAATATCGCTCAGTGGCGATTATTACGAGCCGTTAGTCGAGATGACGATTAGTAAGGAATACAGTGAATTTTCTGACACGACCTCTGTCTCAATTCTTACTTCGGGCCTTTTAGGTGAACAATATATTGGGTTGAATCCCGGCTTTATCGACGACACGGTTGAAATGTTAAAAGACGGCGACCAAATTTATGACACCAAATCAGCGCTCGTGTTGGAAGACTTGATTGGTCAGTTCCTGTTTAGTCAGGGTAACGATTAAGGAGTACGTATGAAGAAGTGGTTGGTAGCAGTGTTGATCGCGGTATCAGCGTTCGCTGGTGGCAATGTTGCTCAGGCTGAGTTGATTCGCGACGAGAACCCATACGTTTTGTTGGAAAAATTGGCGAATAAAACTATTGAGCGCATTGAGCAAGATCGCGCCATGATTGACGAAGATATTAACCATATCCGTGTCATCATCCGCGAAGAAATGATGCCATATGTCGATTATGTGTATGCGGCGAAGCGCGTTTTAGGTCGTAATTTAACGGAAACAACCGAAGAGCAGCGCCAAGAATTTTACACGGTATTTCGTGATTACCTGATTACGACTTATGCAGGAGCATTCACTCAGTACGACGAAAGCAAACATACGATAGAGTTTGCTGACTCGGGTCGTTTCGAAAAAGGCAGCCGCATGGTTGTGGTGAACACACGACTGGTTGAAGAAGGCCGTCCGCCAGTTCGCCTTGATTTCAAAATGCGCTATGACAATGGTGACGATGTGTGGAAAGCTTACGACCTAGTTGTAGAAGGGGTGAGCTTACTAAACAGTAAACAAGCCGAAATAAGTGCGGTAATCCGCAGTAATGGTATTGATGGAACCATTGCGTTATTGCGGGAAAAAGCACAGGAATCAGTAAAACCACATGATGACAGTGTAGGTGTTGAGTAATGAAAAGTTGCGAATGGCAGCGTAATGAGCAGAATGAAATTGCGCTGTCGGGTGAACTCGACCGCATGACGGTGCCACTGTTATGGAAGCAACGTAAAAGCTGGCTTCATGGTGAGCAAGTGCTCACTTTGAATCTTGCGGGTGTCACGAAAGTTGACTCTGCAGGGGTTGCCATGCTGCTTGAAACAAAACGAGCCGTCTTAGCTGAGCAACGCGAACTAGTGATTACAAACGCAAACCAGCAACTCCACTCAATGGTGCAGGTAAGTGGCGTAGAAGCATTACTGCAGCTTGACGAACATACAGATAAATAAAGCGATTAAATGAATATGATGACAGCAGAATCCATTCAACAGCACTTGCTGGATGAACTCGATGTAACCGAGGTTTTGGTAAAACTAGATGGCAGCCACGCAAACATTACCGTGGTTGGTGATGTTTTCGCAGAACTCTCGCGAGTGAAAAAGCAGCAGGTTGTTTATGCCCCGTTGAAAGAGTTAATTGCGAGTGGTGAATTACATGCTGTCTCGATTCGTACCTATACCCCTACCGAATGGCAGCGTGAGAAAAAACTCGCGATGCTTAGCTAAGCGAGCGGATTCACGATGCAAAAGTTAGTGATTCGCGGGGGCAACCCGCTACGTGGCGATGTCGTTATTTCAGGTGCGAAAAACGCAGCACTCCCTATTTTAATGGCGGCGTTGTTACCGTCAGATAATGTTCAATTAGAGAACGTGCCGGCATTACAAGATGTGCGAACAAGTTTAAAGTTGCTAGGTGAACTCGGTGTCGCCAGCGAGACACTCGGGCCAAACAGCTATCTCATCAAGCCACAAGGTATTAACCATCATGTGGCAAGTTATGACCTAGTAAAGACCATGCGAGCCTCGATCTTAGTGTTAGGTCCGTTGCTGGCTAAATACGGTCAAGCACAGGTCTCGTTGCCTGGTGGCTGTGCAATAGGTGCGCGTCCGGTCAATCTACATATTGAAGGTTTGCGTCAAATGGGCGCCGACATTACCGTGGAAAACGGTTATATCAACGCGAAAGTTGATGGTCGATTGCGCGGTGCAAACATATTAATGGATATGGTGAGTGTTACCGGTACTGAGAACCTTATGGCAGCAGCAACGCTTGCTGACGGGGTGACGATTATTGAGAATGCCGCTCGCGAACCAGAAGTTGAAGATTTGGCGAACTTCTTGAACAGCATGGGTGCTGATGTTCGTGGTGCCGGAACTGATACGATTAGCATTTATGGTAAAGAAAAATTGCATGGCGGAACGTATCGCGTTCAGCCTGATCGAATTGAAACCGGAACTTTCTTGGTTGCTGCGCTGGCAACAGGTGGTGATGTGACTTGTCGCAACACCGATCCGACCATGTTAGATGCGGTAATGAAGAAACTGACTGAAGCCGGCGCCACCATCACTAAGGGTGATGATTGGATTCGTATTCAAGCAACAGAACGTCCACGTCCAGTCAACATCGTGACAGCTCCTCATCCGGCCTTTCCAACCGATATGCAAGCACAATTTTGCGCACTAAATGCCATTGCCGATGGTGCTGGCTGGGTTCGTGAAACGATTTTTGAAAATCGCTTTATGCATGTACCAGAACTACGCCGTATGGGGGCTAATATTGAGCTGGAAGGTAATACTGCGATATCAAAAGGCGTCAAACAATTAACCGGTGCCCAAGTCATGTGCACTGATTTACGTGCTTCAGCATCGTTGGTCATTGCAGGTTTAGTAGCTCAAGGCGAGACGGTGGTTGAACGCATCTATCATATTGACCGCGGCTATGAAACTATAGAGAAGAAATTGTCTGCGCTTGGCGCAAATATCAAACGCGTGAGTTAATCTCACGCGTTTCGTTTGTTACGGCTGTAGTTTTGTTATCGTGACTTCTGTCGTTTCTTCTTTATTGTCACGTAAAAACTGAACTTTCAACGTAGTACCTGGCTTGGTTTTCGCCACCAACGCCAGCCCTTCTGCTGCCGTCAACATTGGTTGACCATTGATCTCAGTGATGTAGTCTTCAGCTCGCAAACCAGCTCGCTCGGCAGGGCTATTTGGGTCAACACCCGTAATAAAAATACCTGGTTGCGTGTAAGGGTTCGATTGTGGTGTTTCGCCAACTTGTACGCCTAAATAACCACGCACTACTTCACCTTCACGAATTAAAGTATCCATGACTGAGCGCGCTAATGGGTATGGAACTGCAAAGTAGATACCATCAATACCTTGACCTCGCGCATCGCGGAACTGTGCGTTGTTGATACCCACCAGATAACCTTGGCTGTTAATCAAAGCACCGCCAGAAGCACCTTCGTTGATAACGGCATCCATTTGAATCAAGTCAGCATGCGAGTGAATAACACCCATACGGCCGCCCGTCGCACTGACGATACCTTGAGTAATGGTTTGCCCTAAATTGTGCGGATTACCAATCGCGAGAACCACATCACCAACCTGTGTTGTTAATGAGTCGTTTTGCGGAATAGTCGGTAAATTGTCAGCTTCAATGCGAACCACCGCAAGATCTGTAATTCGATCGTATCCAATAACCTGACCACTATAGTTTCGGCCATCTTGCAGAGCGACTTGAATTTCGTTCACGTCAGCGACGACATGATAGGCAGTTAAAATATGCCCCCGATTATCCATGATCACGCCCGAACCCAACCTTACAAGTGTGTTAGGACGTCGGGAATAATAGGAATCACGCGTAGAACCAATACTATAAATATTGACTACAGCAGGAGCTGCGCGCTGCACAGCAGTTGAAAAACTCAAAGGCTGTTGTGATTGTTGTGAGTTATTACTGAATTGCTCACGTAAATGGGGTAGGGCATAAATCACAATAGCGGCGACAGCTAAGCCAAGAATAACTGATCGAACAATATACCAAGCAAATTGCCGTAGCTGCATAGTGACTTATAACCCGTTGATTTAAGAATACAGAAGAGCATAACACTGTTTACAAAAGAAGGCAGTAATTGTACTGCCTTCGTTCTTTTTAGTCTGAGATTTTGGTCTTAGCCACCGCGCAACACAAGATATAGCTGTGAATTGCCGCGACGTAAATTTAAAGCAACCACACTACCAGCATTGCTAAGCGCCTCACGTAGCTCACTCATGCTATTCACTGGGCTACGGTTAACGCCAATAATCACGTCGTCTTTGCGAATACCATAGCGTTCAGCCAAAGAACCCTCTTCAATTTCGGTGACCTTGAGACCACCACGTTCATCGGGTGCTAAGGTGATACCGTCAAGAGCTGGGTGCAATGCTGCGGCCGTAACTGCTTGCTCATCAGCAGTTAGAACCACGTCAAACTTCCGTTCGTCACCATCTCGCAGAACAGTGATTTCAAGTTCTTTACCCGCACCAATCGTGCTCACTCGTGCGCCCAAATCAGCGAAAGTACGAATTTTTTCGCCATTCACAGCAACAATCACGTCACCAGATTTCAAGCCTGCTTTATCAGCCGCACCTTCAGGAATAACTTCCGCAATAAAAGCACCTTGATTTGCTTTTAAATCAAGTGCTTTGGCAATTTCATGGGTTAAGTCATTACCGCGAACGCCGAGAACGCCGCGACGCACTTCACCGAACTCAATTAGTTGTGCGACAAGGTTTTTCATCATGTCGGCAGGAATGGCAAAACCGATACCAATATTGCCGCCGTTGGGGCCTAGAATAGCGGTGTTAATACCAATTAACTCACCATTCAATGTCACCAGTGCTCCACCAGAGTTACCGCTGTTAATAGCCGCATCGGTTTGAATGAAGTTTTCGATTTCTTCAATACCCAAGCCACTACGACCCAGTGCACTAACGATACCAGAGGTTACCGTTTGACCAAGACCAAACGGGTTGCCGATGGCGACAACAAAGTCACCAACGCGTAAGTCGGCAGAGTTACCAATTTTTATTTCTGTAAGGTTAGCACCATCTTTGATCTTTAGTAGCGCTACGTCTGAGCGATCATCAGTACCAATCACAGTTGCATCGAACTGGCGACCATCTTTTAGGGTCACTAAAATCTCCGATGCTCCGTCAATCACGTGGTTATTGGTGACAACATAACCTTCGTCAGCATCAATAATGACGCCAGATCCCAGGCCTTGGAATGGACGCTCTTGAACTTGCTCTCGTGGGCCGCCAGGACCAAAGAAGAAGCGAAACATATCTGGAATACGTTGGCGAACCTCACGCTTCCCTTTTACCGAGATATTCACCACTGCAGGGGTGACTTCCTCGAGCATAGGGGCCAGTGTTGGCGTTTCATCTTTATCGCCAAAGAAAGGAATGCCGGCTGAAACAGGCGCCACAATTAACGCACTTGCCAATGCCAGAACCGCAATGAACTTCACTTTCATCAGAGTTAACTCCTATACATGCATTATCTGTCGCATAGAGCTACGACAGGGGTTTTAAATAATTTCAGGTAGATGCAGTTAAAGACTGACCTTAAGTAAATAAGTTCAAAGGGGATGTGTTTCAAGATGTAAAACAAAAACGAAATGCGTTGTTCGTTATTCGTTATTCGTGAATTAGGCTCGCTCGATATGCAGACTGACGGTTCTCATATTTTTCGGCGCGGCTATTTGGGTTTTCGCTCTTGCTTTTCCGAATAACCAATAACGAATAACGAATAACATTTTTTGGAGTTATTTAAAGAGGCCGGACTTGGTGTCGCTGTAGTCACGCGGCATATCACTTGGCACCTTATCATCCGAACGACGCTTCTCGCCTTTTACCTTATTCGCCATTCGCAGTTCGCGAATGGTGTCTTCAGCGAAGAATGGCAAGCTTGGCTGTTCTTGCTCACGCTGCAATAAGTCGGCACTGTGATGTAAGTACGCTTTTAACTTGTCTTGGGTTTCTTCCAGCTGGCCTACGAGCGCCTGTGCGGTAGCGAGATGTTCAGCAACTTCTTGACGATAGTCGGCAAGTTGCTGCTTTGTCTGCGTGACTTGCTGGTTTAACTCGGCCTCATCGGAATGTTCTGTGAGCCAGTACCGCGCCACAAAAAATCCAACAATAGCACCTGCAATGACGAGTAAAATTCCAACAATCCAGCTCATAAAAACTCCTTAAAAATGCATTTCGCATGATAAACTACTACCTACTAGCATAATCCAGAACAGGGTCGAAGTGGTAGTGACAACGAACAAGCTTACGCCATTATTAAAGTATGAGCAGGATTTAGCGACCGGAAACTTTCAACCGGATGCCGCACAACGTAAAGCTGTGGAGGCTTTGCAGCGTCTTTATGACGAACTGGTCTTATTTCACCAATCGCAAGTAAACCCAGGATTGATCGGGCGTTTGAAACTAGCGTTGGGTGGTGCGAAGCCTGCGCCAAAGGGAATTTATTTTTGGGGCGGTGTCGGACGCGGTAAAACTTATTTAGTCGATACGTTTTTTGAGACTTTACCTTTCGAGCAAAAGCTACGTGTGCATTTTCACCGCTTTATGCATCGTGTACATAGCGAATTGAAAGAACTAAAAGGTCGTAGTGATCCGCTACCAATTATTGCCGACAAACTTGCAGCCGAGGCGCGTGTTGTCTGTTTTGATGAGTTCTTTGTGCAAGATATTACCGATGCCATGATCCTTGGCACATTGATGCAAGAGTTATTCAAGCGCAATGTGGTGTTGGTAGCGACGTCAAATATCGTACCTGATGACCTATACAAAAACGGATTGCAGCGTCAGCGTTTCATTCCCGCTATTGAATTGATTAATAAGCACTGCGAAGTAATTAACGTCGACAGTGGTATCGATTACCGCCTGCGCACGCTAACCCGGGCTGAAATTTACCATGCACCTGCAGATGCCGGTGCGGATGAAAATCTACAACGATACTTTACTGAGTTGGCTCCTGACCACTGTAACCGCGATGAACGCGGATATATTGTGGTGAATAATCGCAACATCCCAGTGCGCATGGAGTGTGATGACGTCGTGTTATTCTCGTTTGATGCAATTTGTGGCGGGCCACGCTCGCAAAACGACTATATTGAACTCGCACAGTGTTATCACGCAGTGCTTATTAGTGATGTGCCGCAAATGGGCGCACATAATGACGATGCCGCGCGGCGTTTTATTGCGTTGGTTGACGAATTCTATGAACGCCGAGTCAAACTAATTATGTCTGGCGCTACCCAGTTAGACGAGCTGTACACTCAAGGTAAATTAAATTTCGAGTTCAAACGGTGTGTTAGCCGGCTATTAGAAATGCAAAGTCACGAATATTTAGGACTCGCTCACAAACCATGACATTAACTGACTGGACTTTAGCTGTTGGCGGCCTTGGCCTGTTGTTGCTCGGTATGCAATTACTAACCGACGGGTTAAAAGCAGCAGCTGGAAGTCATCTACAGGGTTATCTAGAGCGCTCGACTCAAACAAGGCTGCGAGCCGCTCTGTCAGGGTTTACTGTAACTGCACTCGTGCAGTCATCTAGTGCCGTTGTGGTTGCTCTGCTTGGTTTCACCAACGCCGGCATGCTGAAATTAAAGCAAGCCGCCTGGATGGTGTTTGGGAGTAATGTCGGCACCACAATGACCGCATGGATTGTAGCGCTGATTGGTTTGAAGCTGAACATTGGCGTTGTTGCTTGGCCAATGATTGGCATTGGCATGCTACTGCAACTCGTCCGTCGCGCTGATCCAGTTGGTAGCATTGGCCTAGCAGTTGCTGGCTTCGGGGTGTTGTTTGTCGGTTTGGATACGCTGCGAGATGCCTTCGAACAACTTGTGACTATTCTGCCTGTGGGGCAGTTATCGATAAGCGGTCCTGTTGGAATTCTCCTAGCGGTAATTGCTGGCGCATTATTAACAGCGTTGGTTCAGTCTTCTTCGGCAGCTTTAGCAATTGTACTCACTGCTTCGGTGAGTGGTGTGTTTACGCCACTGGCCGGAGCTGCTGTGGTGATTGGGGCGAATATTGGTACCACCTTGACTGCGCTATTAGCCAGTATCGGCGCAACTGCCCATGCGAAGCGCTTAGCCGCAGTTCACGTCTTAATGAATACCGTCACTGGTATTACAGCATTAATTTTGCTGGTTCCGATGTGGTGGGTTGCAGAATTATTGTCAGGTGGCGAGCAGGTTACGAATATTAGTACAGGGCTCGCGGTATTCCATACTCTATTTAATGTGCTCGGTGTGGCGCTAATGTGGCTCTTAGACGAGCGCATCTTCCGTCGTGTCGAAAGTTGGTATCGGTTACCGGCATTGCGTTCAGGCGAGCCTCGCTTCCTCGATAAAACCGTGTTAGAAATTCCGGCGATGGGTCTCAACGCCGTGCAACAAGAGCTTAACCGCGTGTTGCGTCAATATATTTTGCGCTTACGCACCGTTTTACGAGATGAAGCGGCACTCGCCGAAACCGAGGAAGATATAGCGACGGGTGAATTACTCGCGCATATTCAAGTCTACTTGACCAAGTTAAGCGCGAAACAATTGCATGGTGACGAAGCTTTGTTGCTAGCAGAACTTCATACCAGCCATTCTCGCTTAAGCGACTTGCGCGACATTGTCGAAAAACTACGCGCCGCTAAACCAGAACAAATTGAAGCAAGCCTCAACCACCAACTTCGCGAACAGTTGCTCGAACTACTTAACGGCGCTGATATGAAAGATCGGCCAGAAGCAAACTGGGCATCGCTTGCTAGTTCCATTCGCGCCACACGCAATTTGCTACGCCACACTTGGTTAAATCGCATTGCAGCCAACGAGCTCGAGCCAACGGAGGGGGCGGCGTTAATGCAGTTAGCGAGTATGTGGGAGCGCAGCGCCGAAATCATCACCGCCCTGAAAACCTAAAAGCGTTACTCGTTATTCGTTATTCGTTATTCGTGGGCTTGGCTCGCCCGATAGCTCAATTTACAACTCGCTCACTTTTCGTTGTGGTCATTTTGGTTTTTCGTTTTTGCTTTTCCGAATAACGTCGTTGATCTTTTAAGCGCTTTTCCCTATAATCCGCGCAGCCCACGTTACAGGTACAACTAACCGAATTTGTGGCTCAACCACAACGGTTGTTGTGGTTCGCGGGGAAGCCCGGAACTACTGTCGTGAACCTTAAAGAAAGAGTAATTTTCAATGAGTACATTTGTTGCAAAGCCAGAAACAGTACAACGTGACTGGTACGTTATTGACGCTGAAGGTAAAACTTTAGGTCGTTTGGCAACTGAAGTTGCCCGTCGTTTACGCGGTAAGCACAAGCCTGAGTACACACCTCACGTTGACACTGGTGATTACATCATCATCGTTAACGCTGAAAAGGTTGCTGTAACTGGCCGCAAAGCGCAAAACAAAATCTACTATTCACACACGGGTTACCCAGGTGGTATCAAAGAAATCAACTTCGAAAAGTTGATTGCTAAGAAGCCTGAAATGGTAATTCAGAAAGCGGTGAAAGGTATGTTACCTCGTGGTCCACTAGGTCGTGCCATGTTCCGTAAACTGAAAGTGTACGCTGGTGCAGAGCACAATCATGTTGCTCAGCAACCAAAACAACTTGAAATTTAAGACGGAGCATGAAGACTATGGCACAGAATCAATACTACGGTACTGGTCGTCGCAAAAGCTCAACTGCACGCGTTTTCTTGCGTCCAGGCAGCGGCAACATCAGCATCAATAACCGCACTTTAGAAGAATACTTCGGTCGTGAAACCGCTCGTATGGTTGTTCGTCAACCGCTTGAGTTGGTAGACATGGTTGAAAAATTCGACTTATACATCACTGTTAAAGGTGGTGGTGCAAGTGGTCAAGCAGGCGCAGTGCGTCACGGTATCACCCGTGCACTGATGCAGTATGACGAAGCTCTACGTGGTGACTTACGTCGCGCGGGTTATGTAACTCGTGACGCACGTCAAGTTGAGCGTAAGAAAGTCGGCTTGCATAAAGCACGTAAGCGTCCACAGTTCTCGAAGCGTTAATTCTTCGGAATCTCGACTACGTCAAAAACCCGGCCTTTGTGCCGGGTTTTTTGTCTTTATCCTTGTAAAAATCAGGGCATTTCTTTATCATCTGAAGGCATTTTTTTGCCGTTCGCCTAAAATTACTTGGGCGAACCTATCGCAGCAGCTAATTACTGACTTCGCGGCTATGTCTCGCGAAGCGTCCAAACTGGAGAGTAAGTGGATGAGCAATGCGCCTGTAGATAAAGGCCGCCGTCGTTTCCTGACCGTCGCGACATCTGTCGTCGGTGCAGCGGGCGCGGTTGGTGTTGCCGTTCCTTTCATTGCGTCTTGGAACCCGAGCGAAAAAGCTAAAAACGCGGGTGCCCCAGTGGAAGTGAACATTGGAAAAGCCGAACCGGGTCAATTGATTCGTGTTGAATGGCGTGGTCAACCGGTTTGGGTGGTACGTCGTACCCCTGAGATGTTGGCATCGCTTGACGCCGTGAGTGACCAGCTTCGCGACCCTAATTCTGAAGAACCACAACAACCTGAGTATGCGAAAAATACTTATCGTTCGCGTAAAGAAGAATACTTTGTCGCGGTAGGTATCTGTACGCATCTGGGCTGTTCACCACAGTTCCTAGATACGGGTATGGGTGAGTACGTAGAAGGCGCTCAGTCAGGCTTCTTCTGTCCGTGTCACGGTTCCATATTTGATATCGCTGGTCGTGTATTCCAAGGTGTTCCTGCGCCATATAATTTGGTGGTTCCGCCTCATTACTACATCAACGATAACACCATTTTGGTGGGTGAAGATGGGGAGCAAGCCTAATGAATAAACTCATTGCATGGTTTGACGAACGTATTCCGATGACCAAAACGTGGAATATCCACTTAGCTCAGTATCCAGCTCCAAAAAACTTTAACTTCTGGTACATCTTTGGTGTGCTAGCAACGTTAGTTTTGGTCAACCAAATTTTGACCGGTATCTGGCTAACCATGAACTACGTACCATCAGCTGAAGGCGCTTTCGCTTCAGTTGAATTTATCATGCGTGATATTGAGTACGGTTGGTTGCTTCGCTACATGCACTCAACCGGTGCATCTGCGTTCTTCGTGGTGGTCTACTTGCATATGTTCCGTGGCATGATGTACGGCTCTTATCAGAAGCCGCGCGAATTGCTGTGGGTATTCGGTATGCTCATCTTCCTCGTGCTAATGGCAGAAGCTTTCATGGGTTATTTGTTGCCATGGGGGCAGATGTCTTACTGGGGTGCACAGGTCATCATCTCTTTGTTCGGTGCCATTCCAATTATTGGTGACGATTTAACTCTGTGGATTCGTGGTGACTACGTTATCTCAGGCGCGACGCTGAACCGCTTCTTTGCATTGCACGTGATTGCATTGCCATTAGTGTTGGTTATTTTGGTGTTCTTGCACATCATCGCACTACACGAAGTGGGCTCGAACAACCCTGAAGGTGTTTCTATCAAGAAACCTAAGGGTTCAGTACCAGACTCAGAAAAGCCGAAGTTTACCTTCCATGAGCGCTTCACTAAGAAGTATGACATTGTTGATGCTTTCCCATTCTTCCCGTATTACATCGTGAAAGATTTAGTGGGCGTGGCTATCTTCTTGTTCTTCTTCTGCTACGTTATTTTCTTCGCTCCTGCAATGGGCGGCTTGTTCCTTGAGCCACCAAACTTTGAAGCGGCGAACCCGTTGAAGACTCCGGCACACATTGCTCCAGTATGGTACTTCACCCCGTTCTACGCAATTTTGCGTGCGGTACCTGATAAATTATTGGGTGTTATTTTGATGTTCGGTGCCATTGTTGCGCTATTCGTACTGCCTTGGCTAGACCGTGGCAAGGTACGCTCTGTGCGTTACCGTAGTACCTTCCATAAAGTAAACCTGACTGTATTCGCAATTAGCTTTATTGCACTCGGTTATCTTGGTCTGAAGCCGGCGACAGAGGTGTATACCATGTTCGCGCGTATCTTCACCTTCTTGTACTTTGCGTTCTTCGTATTGTTGTTCTTCTACAGTAAGAATGAAAACACGAAGCCAGTTCCAGAGAGGATTACTAAGTGATGAAACAGTTAATCAAAAATACTCTGCTGGTAGCAGCATCACTGTGGTCGGTTGCAAGTTTCGCAGCCGACCCGACAGTACCACTGGACAAAGCAAACGTTGATTTACACGACAAAGCGTCGTTGCAACGTGGTGCACAGTTGTTCATGAACTATTGCTTGGGTTGTCACTCAATGCAGTACCAGCGCTATAACCGTACGTTCCGTGATTTAGAAATTCCGGAAGAGTTAGGTGTTGAGAATCTGCAGTTTACCGGCGAGAAAGTAGGTGACTTGATCACCAACGCTATGGCGACTGAAGATGCTGGTAACTGGTTCGGTACCGCAGCACCAGATTTAACTTTGGTGTCTCGTGTGCGCGGTGCTGACTGGATCTATACCTATTTACGCTCGTTCTATGTTGATGAGAGCCGTCCATTCGGTGTCAACAACGCTGTATTCCCAAATGTGGGTATGCCGCACGTACTAGAAGAGCTTCAAGGTATTCCACGCAAAACCACCGAGCAACGAATGATTGACGGTGAAATGCAAGACGTTTATGTGGGCATTAAAACCGACGGCAGCGGTATGTTGACTGAAGCTGAATACGATCAGGCAGCGTTAGATCTGACCAACTTTTTGGTTTACACCGGTGAACCGATGATGTTGGAGCAGCAGCGCATTGGTTGGTATGTGTTCGGTTTCCTACTAGTCTTTTTAATTTTCGCAGTACTGCTGAAACGCGAATTCTTTAAGGACGTGAAATAAGCTTTATGGAGAACAACATGTCGGTTGCGGCAAACAAGCGGTCAGTGATGACCTTATATTCGGGCGTAAATGACTTACGCAGCCATCAAACACGTATCGTGCTCGCTGAAAAAGGCGTGGGCGTTGAGATTACTTTTGTTGAACCGGATAATCTTCCGGAAGACTTAATGCAACTCAATCCATATGCTGACGCGTTGCCAACGTTGGTGGATCGTGAGTTGGTGCTATACAACGCTCATATCATCATGGAATATCTTGATGAACGTTTCCCGCATCCGCCATTGATGCCGGTATATCCGGTAGCGCGTGGCACGAGTCGATTGATGATGTATCGCATTGATCGCGATTGGTATGCGTTAGCGGATAAAATTCTAGCTGGTGGAAAAGGCGCAGATGCTGCTCGTCAAGAATTACGCGAAGGTATTCTTGCACTGGCACCACTATTCGCTGATTCACCGTTCTTCATGAGTGAAGAGTTTAGCTTGGTAGACTGCTACTTGGCGCCGTTGCTGTGGCGTTTGCCACTGTACGGTATCCAATTAGAAGGTACTGGTGCGAAAGAAGTAAAAGCCTACATGGTTCGCGTGTTTGAGCGTGAATCATTCCAAGAATCACTCACAGACATTGAGCGAGACTTAGGTCGGTGAGTGATGAAGCTATGACACCGCGTCGCCCGTACTTAGTGCGGGCGATGTATGAATGGCTTTTGGATAATCAGCTTACACCGCATCTCGCGGTTGATGCTGATTACCCAGGCTGTCAGGTGCCATGGCAATTTGTTCAAGATGGTCAAATCATCTTGAACATTTCCCCTACCGCAGTAACCAATTTCACCGCCGATAATGAAGCCGTTCAGTTTAATGCTCGTTTCTCAGGTAATCCGCATCGCGTCATCGTACCGATGGGTGCTATTCTTGCGATGTATGCGCGAGAAAACGGCGCGGGTAGTATGTTCGAGCCTGAGCCCTATTATGAGAATCCAACTGCGATATCGCCTGTTAGCGAGTCTGTGACTGAGACCACTAAGAGCGAAACAGCAGAAAAAGATACGGATACCAAGAAAAAAGAAAGCCAGAAGAAAAAATCTTCCAGCTCTCATTTACGTGTCGTCAAATAACTCGAGTTGAGTTTATTCAAAAGCGTCAATCACGCGTGTGACGCCGTTGATATTTCGTGCAATGTCGATTGCCTGACGTGCGATATCTCGTTCGACAAAACCCATCAATGCAACTTCACCATTTTCTGTAACCACCTTAATATCACTCGCTTTTATTTTATCATCGGCAATAAATTTCGCTTTGATTTTGCTGGTGATATAAGTGTCTTGGCTAATTTGACCAATTGAAATAACCGGTGCCACTTTCAATTCATTGTGAACCCTGTCGACACCTTGAGTGTTACGCACAAGGTGACTTGCTAAGTCACGGAGTGAACTATTCGTTACTTGACCCAATAACAATACAGAGCGATTGAATGAAACAACCTGTACGCGGGAGTCGTCCAAGCGGTCTTCCCCTTTCAATGCAGTGATAACGCGAACTTCAATAGTTTGATCATCAATTTGAGTGCCGACGCTACGCGTATCGGTTGCGGCTGAAATGCCTACTGCGGTCGCACCTACGAGTGCCGCAGCGCAACCAGTTAAACTAACCGCTATCGCGGCGCAAAATACCGCTACAGGCAATAAATTTCGACGTTCAGTCATTAATCTGTCTCCTGTGGGAAAATTCGATGCTCTACGACACTGCACAGCATGTTAGAAATCTGAAGTAAGTGCTCACTCGCACGAGCCGCGTTACTGGTTGGAATGCGTATCTCTACATCATCAGGTCCCAATAACCCGGCGATATCGACATCACTTGTTTGCGTAATCGCGATGATCAACATATCACGACTCAACGCGGCTTCCATTGCGCGGCTCACGCGCGGTGCTCGCTCAGCTGCATTGAATACCACGAGTAGATCGCTTGGTTGTCCTACGGCTTGTATTTGCTGGGCGAACATACGGTCATATTCAAGTGCACCATAATCTGCATGCAAGGAAGTTACCGGAAATGGAGGACGCTCAAAACTTAAGCCAGTCAACATAATATGCGCAAAATGGCGGGATGTTGCGTGGGCAAGACCTTCGCCGCAACAGTACACCTTACGACCGTTTAAGAGCGAATCAACGAGTAAATTACATGCCAGTTCAATTGGTTCTTGCAGCATATCTGCAGCAGCAATTTGAGTTTGAATACACTCGGTAAATAAGGTTTTTATAGGATCCTGCATATCACCTCGTTAAAACGCATCTTGCAACCATTGCGCCTGATCATAATCCATTACTATAGCAACGACATCGAAGCGCATGCGCGTTATATGTTCATTTAAATTATTCTGAATGAGAAAGAGTTGCGCGCATCGCCGAATCCTTTGACACTGCGCGGCGGTAATCTGTTCCACAACACTAGCAAAATGCTCGTTACTGCGACTTTTTACTTCAACGAACACCCAAGTATCCGCTTCCCGCATAATTAAATCAATTTCACCCATGTCACAACTGTAGTTACTTTCTACGTGGTCTAAGCCATGACGTTCAAGTAATGCGCGGGCGATTGCTTCGCCGTCATTTCCGATATCTTTTCGAGACATTCCTTGTCCTCATTATGTTATTGGCCCGCAACCACATCGTGACCTTTGAATTTAGCCCAATTGAGTTCACGCACAATTTGATTGTTACGAACGGTGAGTTCGCCAGTTAGCCCTTGTGCAGAAATACCCGGCATGGTCTGTAATAACGGTAAGCGTTGGCTTAGCAGCAAGGCGTCATGCCCAAAGGCGACCAGACGTGCGGTGCTATAGCCCCAGTTATTTCGTAACTCGAGCAGTTGTTTAAGCTGTTTCGCTTCATTGTGACCAGGCAGTAACCATGGTGCGTCCGTAAAACGAACATTATCGAGATCGTTTTCGCTCAGATCATTGCGAAGCGTATGGCTACCTGAATTCGCATAAACGGGTAGCGCCTTCATGAATGGCGAAATATTGACGTCAATAAACGGTTTTAACAATCGAGTTTGCTCAATGCCACCCACCAGATAAACCGAATCAACATCAGCACGGCTACGCGCCTGTGAATCGACAATTATCTTACCCGCAGCTATTTTAACTTGATAAATACGCGCTTCACTAGTGGTGACGCCTAATTGATCTTGAACCGCATTTTTCATCTCTTCAGTATTGCGATAATCACCTAACGACATCGGAACAGGGTCATTGAATTGAGCTTCCCAGGCGGCTCGAAATACTTCGGCGTGTTGTTGGCCGCGCTCGGTAGCTGGTGCCAGCACAATTGGATGACGGTATCCTTGTTTTGCCATATGTTTGGCTGCCTGGCGTATTTCAGTCTCGGCATCCAAGGCGAAGAAATGCTGTTGTAATGAAGTCTCATTAAGCTCACCACTGGGCTCATTTAACGTAAGCCAAGGAAGATTCTCTGGTAATTGAGAAGCGTCAATCGCCGCAATGTTCGGCTTTAATAAAGGACCAATTAATACGTTTGCTTGATGTTGTTGCAATAATTCCGGAAGGGCGGTGAACTCGATAGCATTGGTATCTAGAAACTGCGCACTTACTTGAGGCAATCGGCTCAGAGCTTTCACTAGGCCATCACGAACTGCTAACCCTTGCTCGGCATATTGACCTGTTAGCGGAAGTAACACCAGTGCGCGATTACGCGGCTGTTCGGTCAGTGCAATCAACTTATCAACAACGAACTGCGCTGGGTGATCACGAAATTGCCCTTGCCATTGAGTCAATACAGCATCTAATTGTGAAGGCGTCGTATTAATCTGGTGCAATGCCCGTACTAATGCTGCCCAGCCGGCGACCAACTGGCTACGCTGAAAACTTGGTGGCAATGTCAGTTGGTCGGGCTCTTGTACGTTCCGTAAAATTTCCCAAGCTTGCTGCGGTGTTGTACTGTCTGGTGCAACATTAATAAGCTGCAACTGATAGCTTGCCGCTTGCTCCCATTTTCGTTGTGCGCTTGCGGACCGCAGAGCCAGCTCTAAAGTTTGCTCAGGATAATCAACCGATAGGCGCGGAAGAAGTAACGGTTCAAGAACTTGCTCGACGTAATTCCAGCGCCCCTCATGCCCCGCAAAACGTGCTTCAAGTAGCGCCATGAGTTGTTTTTGAGCGGTGTTTAAATTTGCATCGTCAAAGTGCCGTTGAATCTGGGCAATAACCACCGCACTTTGCTGCCAGTGTCCATCGCGCTGAAAAGTTGCAGCTGCTTGCAATAGCGCATCAACCTGCTCTTCGCCTTGCATTAGTCGCGCATTGGCAAGCCAACTTTGCGCCGAGCGAAATTGTTCATCAAGAGGTACTGCGGTGAAATCAGAGCTGTCGTCACTGATTGGTGCTTGTGTTGAGGACGAACGCGGTGCTGAAGAACAGCCATTGAGTGCAGTAAACAACGCAACAATAACCATGCACAACAGAAACTTCTTTGGCACAATAGCAACAGACATTTTGAATTCACCCACGTTTTTTACAATGGGTCATACTATAAACCCTACGGCAAGGCTTCACAATCACGCCGACGGGTTCTTACAAGGGGTTAACATGACGACCGATACCGCTGGCTGTTTATATATTGTGCCAACACCTATTGGCAATTTGGCGGATATCACTGAGCGCGCAATTAATGTCTTACGCATGTGTGATGCCATTGCCGCTGAAGATACCCGTCATAGCGGACAACTGATGCAGCATCTAGGTATTCGCGCAACCATGTTCGCGCTGCATGAACACAACGAGCGGCAACGTGCAGAACAGGTGATTGAGAGGCTGCAGCGCGGTGAATCGATTGCGTTAATTAGTGACGCTGGTACGCCATTAATTTCTGACCCTGGTTACGTGTTGGTACAACAGTGCCGTCAAGCTGGCATCAAAGTCATTGCCTTGCCAGGCGCCTGTGCATTTGTCACTGCTTTGTCAGGTGCAGGCTTGCCAACCGACCGTTTTAGCTTTGAAGGTTTCTTACCGGCAAAACCACAGCAACGCCGCAAGCGTCTTGAGCAGCTCGCAGACGAAACACGTACCATGGTTTTTTATGAATCACCACATCGCATCACTGATACATTAGCAGACTTAATGACGACAATTGGTAGTGAACGTCCGTTAGTACTGGCGCGTGAACTGACCAAGCAATTTGAAACTTACCTAACCGGCACCATTGGCGAAGTTCAGCAGCAAGTGCTCAGTGATAGTAACCAACAGCGTGGTGAAATGGTGCTCATTCTTGGTGGTGCGCCTGAAGTAGAAGAAGATGACGTGAACCCCGCCGCATTAAGAACGCTTAACCTGCTTCGTAAAGAGTTGCCATTGAAAAAAGCCGCGGCCTTGGCTGCGGAGATTCACGGCGCACGTAAAAACACCTTGTATCAACTGGCGCTCGAGCAAGATAACCAGTAGAATGCGCGTCGGGAGTCAGCCAGACAATCGCTGCCTATGCGTGCATAGGGGGAGGAAAGTCCGGGCTCCATAGGGCAGGGTGCCAGATAACGTCTGGGCGGCGTAAGTCGACGACTAGTGCAACAGAGAGCAAACCGCCGATGGCCTGCGCAAGCAGGAACAGGTAAGGGTGAAAGGGTGCGGTAAGAGCGCACCGCGCGGCTGGTAACAGTTCGTGGCACGGTAAACTCCACCCGGAGCAAGGTCAAATAGGGGTTCATTGGCGCGGCCCGCGTTGAACCCGGGTAGACTGCTTGAACGCTAGAGTGATCTAGTGGCTAGACGAATGATTGTCCACGACAGAACCCGGCTTACCGGCTGGCTCCCGACACTTCTTTTTCAGAATTAGTTCGCTCTAATACATCACGGTTGAACTGCTGGGTGAAGCGAATGAATTCATTCAATGGCATGGCACGTCCGTAGAAAAAGCCCTGCTGGTAATGGCATTTCTGCTGCTGTAGAAACTCCACCTGCTGTTCATGCTCAACACCTTCGGCTACCACACTCATGTTTAACGTGTGCGCTATACGTATAAGCACTTCAACTAACGCTTTTTGTTGACCTTGGTGCGGTACGTTATGCAAAAAGCTGCGGTCAATCTTAATCACATCAATCGGGTACGAGCGCAAATAGTTCAAACTTGAATAACCGGTGCCAAAATCGTCTATCGCCAACGAAATACCAGCATCACGCAGCTTACGTAAGTTGGCGAATTGACGTTCTTTATTGCGCATGAGCATCGATTCAGTGATTTCGAACATCAATCGATTGGTCGGCACATCGGCCGCTGCTATCACATTGAGCCAGTGTGTTGCTGCCTGGCGGTCATTGAATTCACGTGGTGAACGGTTCAACGCAATGGCTAAATCTAAGCCCGCTTCGTGCATTTTCTTCCAATCCCGTACCACTTGACGCAATACAAAATCACCTAACCCAATAATTGCACCTGTTTTCTCGGCAATAGGAATAAATTCAGCTGGGGATATGGCACCACGTTCTGGGTGGGTCCACCGAATCAACGCTTCACAACGTGTAAGTAAACCAGTTTCTGTCTCAATAACTGGCTGGTAATGCACTTCAAATTGCTCGGCCTCAATGCCCTTTATAATCTGATGGTGTAAATTAATATCGCGCTCAGTGCTTTGACGCAATTGTTCATCAAAGAAATGAACACTCATCGCACCTTGTGCTTTAGCGGCATACATTGCCAGTTCTGCATGTTTCAATAACTGCTGCACTTCTTGACCATCATGCGGGAACATCGCAATACCAGTACTGGCGGTCATGTTGATATGGTTGTGTTCAATATCGAGTGTATGCAAAAGATCATTCATGATAGCTTTCGCCCGAATTTCAGCTTCACTCGGGTCGTTGAGATCTCGCAAAACAATGGCGAATTCGTCACCGCCGATACGAGCAAGCAGGTCATCTTCGCGAATACTGGTTCGAATACGCTCCGCTACCCGCTGCAACAAGGCATCACCAACTTCATGACCCAATACGTCATTTATTTCTCGCAAATGATCAAGATCAAGAACCAATAAGGCAAATTTTTGCTGATTGCGAAGTGCCGCACGAATGTCTGCGCCAAGTTGCTCAGCAAAGAAATTTCGATTCGGTAAATCCGTTAAACCATCATAGCGAGCTTGATAAGCAATGGTGGAAATAGCGCCCCGCAGTCGATGTTGGGTAAAAATCAGCATTAAAAATGCCGATAAAATAACTGCGGTGAGACCAATTCCAATAGCCCAGTGCAGCCAAAAATCAGCATTGGTAGCAACCCATTGGCCGTCGCGGGGGTAAGCAGCTAATTCCCAGCGTCCCCGAGGAAAGGTTATTTCAGTAACGAGCGCATCAGGATTAAAGACATCATCACTACCGGCAAAGGCTTGCGGGTTAGGCTCTAAATCATTTTTTGCATGGCGAATTGCGAACGAATAATTCGGATGCTGGTAAAAGCGAACGCCCTCAAGCAGGTGCACATGGTCAATCACCAACGAAGCAACCCCCCACAAGGTACGGTCGTTTCGGAATACTGGCATGCGAGCAATTAAGGCATCGCGGCCTTGTGTAAGGCGCATCGGGCCGGTTAACACGACATCCTTTACAGCAATGGCGCGTAATATACCGGCGTACTGATCGGTATCAAGTCGGTAGTTAAAACCAATAATGGATTGGTTTCCTTCAACGGGATAGACAAACTTAACGACCAAATCAGGCGCAAGCGCCACATGCATAATATCGAGATTCGAAGATAGGAACTCATCAATGATGTGTTGTAGACGAACGCGGTCAGGGGTATCTTGCCACAGAATTTCAGGACGCAGCGCACGCAGTGCTAACATATTGGCTTGTAAGCGCTGTTCAATTTGGCCTCGCATGGCACTTAAGTGCTCGCTGGTTCGGCGTTTTTCTATTTCCAGTTGTTGTTGTCGTTCGCCGTCGACCACAAGGTACACCGCGTACAACAAAGCCGATGCAATAAAGAGCACAACAACAAGGTAGCGCAATAAGCGCCAGCGTTCGGACTGCTTACCGAACTTATCTGGAAAACTCACAACATCTATCTGCTTCATTTATATGAGAAAGCTTGTTATTAGAATTATATGCTAATTGACATAGTACTCGCATCATCCTTTACCTAATCCTTGCCGTCAAGCGCTGTTACATATCGCAAACCAATCATTTTTCCTTGACAGGTGGAAAGATCGGCACCTAGACTGTCACATTGTGGGGATTTGTGGGTAATAGTGGATCAAATAATATGTTTCGTGGCGCAGCAGCACTCAGTCTAGATGACAAAGGTCGGCTCGCGATACCAGCAAAGTATCGCAAGAGTCTGCTTTTGGATTGTGACGGGCAAATGGTCTGCACCATCGATATCAAGCAACCCTGTTTATTGTTGTATCCGTTGCCGCAGTGGCAATTGATTGAACAGAAGCTCACCACCTTATCAAGCATGAACCCCGCGGAGCGTCGTCTCCAGCGTTTGTTACTGGGTCACGCCGAAGATTGCCAAATGGATAAAAACGGTCGCATTTTGATAGCACCAACCCTGCGTCAACATGCGGATTTGAGTAAGAAGATCATGATTATTGGTCAGCTCAATAAGTTTGAACTTTGGTCTGAAGCGGCATGGCAAGAACAAATCGCAGCCGATATGGCAGCGGAGCAAGAAGACGACTTGGCACACAGTGATCGACTACAAGACTTCTCATTATAATGACAACAGAAGCGCAACAACACGTCTCGGTGTTGTTACAAGAGTCCATCGAGGCTCTTGCGATCAAACCAGACGGAATTTATTTAGATGCAACCTTCGGTAGAGGGGGGCACTCGCGCGCTATTCTGGCCGAATTAAACTCGCAAGGTAAACTTTATGCACTGGATCGTGACCCCACCGCGATTGCTGCAGCAGAAGCCTTGCGTGATGATCCAAGATTTACCATCATCCACACCCCATTCTCACGATTAGACGACGTGCTTGAAACGCAGCAATTGCGCGGCAAGCTTGACGGAATACTTTTTGATCTTGGCGTATCCTCCCCACAATTGGATGACGCCGAACGTGGCTTTAGTTTCATGCGTGAAGGCCCACTTGATATGCGCATGGACACCAGTACTGGCATGACGGCGGCAGATTTCCTGAATTCTGCCAGCGCCGATGAAATTGCATTTGTGTTGCGAGAGTATGGCGAGGAGCGCTTTGCTTGGCGAATTGCCCAAGCTGTTGTGAAGCAGTGTGAGGAACAACCTCTTTCGACAACGCGGGAACTGGCGGAGCTTATTGCCAAAGCGGTGCCGTTTAAAGACAAACATAAGCATCCAGCAACGCGCAGCTTCCAAGGTATTCGTATTCATATCAACGGCGAACTTGATGAAATTGAAACGGCATTAACCGCCGCTGTTAGTGGTTTGAAACCGGAAGGACGCCTTGCTGTGATCAGCTTTCACAGCCTAGAAGACCGCATGGTTAAACGGTTCATGCGAGCCCAAGCACAAGGTCGGCCAATTCCCGCAGGGCTTCCCATACGAGATGCGGACTTTGATCGCGGCCAAACGTTGCGCTTAATTGGCAAAGCGATTAAGCCATCAGCGGTTGAAATTAAAGCAAATCCACGAGCGCGGAGTTCCGTGCTACGCATCGCAGCGAGGTTAGATTATGAAAGCTAGCCGCGTCCCTGCATTAGTAGCTGTTTTATTTGACGATTTTCGCCAACACCTTGTGTTGGTTTTGCTGTTTTTAATGGTTATCGCCAGTGCAATGGCGGTGATTTACGTATCGCATAGCCATCGCTTGCTAACTATTGAGCGTGATGAGCTGTTATCGCAGCGTGATGAAATTGATATTGAGTGGCGTCATTTACAGATTGAACAGAATACCTTAACGGAACACAACCGAGTTGAACGTATTGCCGAACAGCGCCTTGATATGGTGCGCGCTGAAGCTGACCAGGAGGTGCTAGTGCCATGGCAGTAACACCAAAACCGAACCGCCGCGCTGTCAAAAAAGCGCAACCACACTTGAGCAAGGGACGTTTTTACTTCGCTTTGCTGGTGGTGTTTGGCGTGTTTGGAACTTTGGTGGCACGAGCGGCTTACATTCAGCTGATCGAGCCAGAGCGCCTAATCTACGAGGGGGATCTTCGTTCACTTCGCACAAACGCGACAACGGTGCAACGTGGCAGTATTTTAGACCGCAATGGTCGCGAGTTGGCGGTTAGCGTGCCAGTACAAACTGTTTGGGCAGATCCGAAACGAGTTCACGAAGGCGATGGCCTAGCCAATCGCGAGCGCTGGTTGGCGTTAGCGGAGGTGTTTCGTACCGATGTAAACGATTTAATGAGCAAAGTGGCTGACCCAACGCGCCGCTTTGTTTACCTAGAGCGAAAAGTCACCCCAGGTGTCGCGGAATTCGTGCGTCAATTAGATATACCAGGTGTGTATTTAAAAACTGAATCACGGCGTTTTTATCCCGCCGGTGAAATCGCCGCCCACGTTGTTGGTTTTACCGACATCGATGGCCTTGGAATTGAAGGTCTAGAAGCTATTTACAATCAGGTTCTTACCGGCGTGCCCGGTGAGCGAGTTTATCGCAAGGATGCGGCAGGACGGGTTGTTGAAGAAATTCGGGTAACCGAAGCGCAACAACCACAACAATTAACGCTGAGTATTGATCAACGCTTGCAATCACTGGCTTATGCCGAAGTCAAAAAGGCCGTGCGCTATCACCAGGCGACTTCTGGCTCGGCAGTGATTCTTGACGTGAAAACCGGCGAGGTACTCGCAATGGTCAACAGCCCGTCCTACAACCCAAATAATCGTCATGATTTACAACCGCATAAGTTGCGTAATCGTGCGATTACCGATGCCTACGAGCCTGGCTCGACCGTGAAACCACTGGCTGTGATTGCAGGTTTAGAAGCCGGTGTTATCAAGCCGAACGACGTGATTAATACCAGTCCGGGTTGGTTACGGTTGGGCGGTCGCCGTGTGAGCGATCCGATTAATCGTGGCGAACAAACAATTACACAAATTTTAGAGAACTCTAGCAACGTTGGCACTGCCAAAATCGCATTGGCTACGGGTATCAACAATATGTTGGATACTTACGCTGCGGTTGGTTTTGGGAATGACACAGGGGTAGCTATGTTGGGTGAGAGTTTCGGTATTTTACAAAACCGACAGCGTTGGTCTGATTTTGAAATTGCAACATTGTCGTACGGTTATGGCATGTCGGCGACGACACTGCAGTTGGCGCAAATGTACGCCATTATTGCCAATGGCGGGAAGCGAGTGCCGTTAACGATTCAACGTCGTGAAGGCACACCTGAAGGTGAGCAAGTCATTTCTGCCAGTACGGCTGAGACCGTTCTTGGCATGCTGGAAAGCGTCGTGGCAAATGGTTCAGGTAAACGTGCTCAAGTACGAGGCTATCGTGTTGCGGGTAAAACCGGCACGTCACGTAAAGCAATTGCGGGCGGCTATGGCGAAGAATACGTGACCTTGTTTGCCGGTATTGCACCAGTCAGTAATCCGCGTTTAGCCGTGGTGGTGACTGTGAACGAACCAAGCGGTGATGAATATTATGGTAGTGAGGTTTCTGCGCCCGTGTTTTCGGAAATTGTAGGTGATGCACTTCGCGTCATGAATATTCCACCGGATAATTTGGCCGATGCGCAACTAAAAGCAGCTGGTTTCGGAGGTGCAGATGATTGATCTCATGGCCTTGTTACCAGATTACCCTTTACAACTGCCCGCTGTGAAAGTGGGCGGGTTGAAGCTCGATAGTCGTCAAGTAGCGGCTAACGATGCATTCGTAGCAGTACCGGGCTATCAGGTAGATGGGCGACAGTTTATCGACGCGGCGATTGCTGCTGGCGCTGCCGTGGTGTTAGCCGATTCAGAAACGGTTGGCATGGAATTACGCGGTCGCACGTGGGTTATCGAAGTGCCGCAACTGAAGAATAAATTATCAGACATCGCAGGTCGATTTTTCCATGAGCCGTCACAGGCGCTCGCAGTGATTGGGGTGACCGGTACCAACGGCAAAACCTCAGTGACTTATATTGCTGCGCAATTACTTGAAACCTTAGGTATTCCGTGTGGCGTTATTGGTACGACTGGTTCGGGATTCCCAGGACGCTTGTTACCCGAGACGCATACCACGCCAGATGCCATTGCTGTTCAGCATCGATTACACGTGATGCGTAGTGAAGGTGCTCAAGCGGTCGCCATGGAAGTATCATCGCATGCATTAGTGCAGCGTCGTGTCGAAGCGCTGCACTTCAAAGTTGGCGTGGCAACTAACATCAGCCGCGACCATCTGGATTATCACGGCACCATGGCGAACTATGCAGGTGCAAAACGTCGTCTATTCACTGAGTTAGATACTCAGTTCAGCGTGCTGAATGCCGATGATTCGGCAGTAGCGGCTTGGTTACCGGACCGAACCGACAGTTGGCGCTTTAGTTTAACGCCACAAAATGCTGCTCGCAGTATTTGGGCGGAACAGGTCAAGTATGACCACGACGGTACACAATTTAATTTGCATGTGCGCTATGACGCTGAACACGTAGAAGCAATGCCAGTGCAGTCGCCGTTATTAGGCGGCTTTAACGTCTACAACTTATTAGCTGCCATTGCGGCCGTTGTTAGCTTAGGGCATGAGCCACAAAAAGTAGCTGCCGCCTGTGCACAATTGCATGCTGTGCCCGGTCGCATGGAAGCCTTCGGCGGTGCCAACGGCAAGCCATTAGTCATTGTCGATTACGCGCATACGCCAGATGCCTTACAGCAAGTACTCGGCGCTCTACGTCGTCACTGCGACGGCCAATTATGGTGCGTGTTTGGTTGTGGTGGTGACCGCGACCGCGGAAAACGTCCGCAAATGGGAGCGGTGGCAGCCGATATGGCTGATCGCGTGATAGTCACTGACGATAACCCACGAACTGAACCGCCCGAGCAAATTGTGCAGGATATTGTCGCCGGTATGCCAACGCGCCAACGTGTGCAGATTATTATGGGGCGTGAAAATGCGGTGCGCCAAGTCATCGCACAAGCGAAAGCCAGCGACGTTGTGCTACTTGCCGGCAAAGGACACGAAGACTATCAGGTGATTGGTCAACAGCGCATCGATTATAACGAACGGGCATTGGTTGCCGAGATCATGGCCACACGAACTGCGGAGGAGCTCTCATGATTCGTATTGACTTAGCATGGATAGCCGCCGCTGTTGAAGGGCGTTTAGTTGGCGCTAATCGGACCATAAATCAAGTGAGTACCGACACCCGGACGCTGCCAAAAGATTGCTTATTTATTGCGTTGAAAGGGCCGAACTTCGATGCCCATGACTTCGCCGCTCAAGCATTACAAACAGGTGCCGCGGCACTCATTGTCGAACGCGAATTAACCGACGATGTATGCGCAGCGGCGCCACAAATTATCGTCAATGACACCCGTTATGCATTGGGTTTGCTTGGTGCCGCAGTCAAAGCGAAAGTGGCGCCTAAAACAATTGCAATAACCGGTAGTAGCGGTAAAACCACCGTCAAAGAAATGTTAGCGGCGATATTACGTCAACGTGGCGAGGTGCTTGCCACAGCAGGCAACTTCAATAATGACATTGGCGTGCCATTAACCCTGCTACGCCTTGAACCACAGCATGAATATGCCGTCATTGAGCTAGGTGCGAACCACTTAGGTGAAATTGCGTACACCACCCGTTTAACTCAACCTGATGTAGCCATTATTAATAATGTCGCGCCGGCACACGTGGAAGGGTTTGGTGATATTCACGGCGTCTATCGAGCAAAATCTGAGATTTTCCGAGGCTTAGGGCCGCACGGCTTAGCGTTAACGCCATTTCATTCGCAGTTTGCACAAGGCTGGAAACAGATGTTAGCCGAGATCAAACACGAAACCTTTGGTCGAGTGATTGATGCTGGTGATGAACAGCCGACAGTGCGCGCATCGAACGTGCAGGTTAATGAACAGGGCTGCGCCGAGTTCGATATCGAACTGACAGGCGAACAGGCGCAAACCGGTCATATTCAGCTCAGCTTGCCTGGTTTACACAATGTTGACAACGCGCTGGTAGCCATCCGCGCCGCAGTTGCGGTAGGTTGTGCGCTCGCTGATGCCCAAACGGCATTAGCGCAATTAACGCCGGTTGCTGGACGCTTGAATGTCATTCGATTGAACGACCATATTCAGCTGATTGATGACACCTACAATGCCAATGTTGGGTCAGTTAAAGCGGCGCTTGACATGCTTGCGGTTTATCCAGGCTATCGCATGATGGTGCTCGGTGATATGGGCGAACTTGGCAGCCAAGCGCGCGAATATCACGAGGAGGTTGGTGTCTACGCTATTGCCGCAGGTATAGATAACCTCTACACCTTGGGTGTACTGAGTCAAAGTGCGAGCGAAGTCTTTAATGGCCGAGGTGGTCGTCACTTTTCAAGTTTTGAGAGTGCCGTTGAAGCGATTATCGAAACCGTGAATCAAGCGGCAGCACCAATTACCATTTTAGTGAAGGGCTCGCGCAGCGCGCGTATGGAGCGCGTGGTGCAAGCTTTGCAAGAACGTCAGGATGAATTGAAACCAATGACTTCAGAGGAAGGAAAACACGCATGTTAGTGTGGTTAGCGGAATACCTAACTCAATTTGCGAGTGCGTTTAACGTTATCTCGTACTTAACCATGCGTGCCATTTTAAGTGTGTTGACCGCATTGTTGATTTCCCTGTGGATGGGACCAACGCTCATTAAGTACTTGCAGCGGCTGCAAGTTGGCCAAGCGGTGCGTGATGATGGACCACAAAGCCATTTGAGTAAGGCGGGTACGCCAACCATGGGCGGTGTTCTGATTATTGCCTCTATCGTGCTCTCAACCTTATTGTGGGCTGATCTTACCAACCACTATGTGCAAGTGGTGTTGGCGGTAGTGCTTGGCTTTGGTGCTGTCGGCTTTGTCGACGATTACCGTAAAGTCGTACAGAAAAATCCGCGAGGCCTTCCGGCGCGATGGAAATATTTTTGGCAATCACTCATTGCCACACTCGCCGCTGTCTACCTATACGCGCATGCAACCGTGGGTGCTGAAACACAATTACTGGTGCCATTTTTCAAAGATGTCATGCCGCAACTTGGCCTGATGTACATCTTGCTTGCTTATTTCGTCATTGTCGGCACGAGTAACGCGGTGAACCTGACCGATGGCCTGGATGGGTTGGCAATCGTGCCAACTATTATGGTAGCGGGGGCGCTTGGCGTATTTGCGTATGCCTCGGGTAACGCGAATTTCGCCAGTTACTTGAACATTCCGTTCTTGCCACTCTCAGGTGAGCTGTTGATTGTGTGTACCGCTATTTTTGGTGCCGGCTTAGGCTTTCTTTGGTTCAACACCTATCCAGCGATGGTGTTTATGGGCGATGTCGGCTCACTGACCCTCGGCGCAGCACTTGGCGTGATAGCCGTGATGGTGCGCCAAGAGTTGGTGTTATTCATTATGGGCGGCGTCTTTGTGATGGAAACCTTGAGTGTGATGTTGCAAGTGGGCTCTTACAAATTGCGCGGTAAACGCGTATTTCGGATGGCGCCTATCCATCATCATTACGAATTGAAAGGCTGGCCAGAGCCACGCGTTATCGTGCGCTTTTGGATATTAAGTTTGGTGTTTGTATTGATTGGTTTAGCAACCTTGAAGCTGAGATAAACAATGAAACTAGCAGCATTAGATACATATGAAGCAATTGGTGTGGTCGGTCTTGGCCAAACTGGGTTGTCGTGTGTGCGCTATTTGCTGCAACGTGATATTGCCCCAATCATCTTTGATACCCGCGCTGAGCCACCGGGTTTAAAAGAGTTAGCCGAACTTCATGCAGAGCTAGAAATTCATACTGGACCGCTGCAACTAGAACACATTCTCGCAATGGATTTACTCATTGTGAGCCCCGGCGTCGATTTGCGAACGCCGGCTTTGCAGTTAGCGAGCGATGCGGCTATTCCAGTGATTGGCGATATGGATTTATTTGCACGGCATGCCAATAAACCAGTTCTTGGTATTACCGGGTCAAACGGCAAATCGACGGTGACGCGCTTGGTCACAGATTTATTGACCGCAGCCGGTAAAAAGGTCGCCATGGGCGGCAATATCGGTGTGCCGGTGCTTGATCTAGTTGGGCAACCGGCCGATGTGTTTGTGCTGGAACTATCAAGTTTCCAACTTGAGCTGATGCACGATTTACATTTACGCGGCGGCACCATCTTGAACATTAGTGACGACCATATGGATCGTTACAGCGACTTACGTGATTACAGCAACGCGAAACATCGTATCTACAACCGCGTCGATGTTGCTATTTGGAACCGCGAACAGGAAATGACCGCGCCATCGTTAGTTCCACTCAATGCTCAGTTAACGTTTGGCTTGTCGCCAAGCAGTGAACACGGCCCCGATCAATTCGGACTGACCGAAGAGGACGGCGAATTTGCCATTAGCTTTGCCGGAGAGCCGTTGTTAAAAGCAAGCGAGTTACAATTGACGGGCGTGCATAACTTATTAAATGTGCAGGCTGCGCTAGCTCTGGTTTATGCCTATGGTGTCGACCCACATGAGATACTTGATGCCGCACGTAACTTCAAAGGCTTGCCGCACCGCTGCGAACTGGTTGGTGAATATCAGCAAGTGCAATGGGTCAATGATTCAAAAGCGACCAACATTGGTGCCGCTGAAGCGGCTATCTTTGGCACCCGCCAGTTGGTAAAGGGTAAGCTGATTTTGATTGCTGGCGGTGACGGCAAGGGCGCAGATTTCGCACACTTCCGTGCCGCACTCAAGCAAGTTGACGTGGTGATTGTGCTCGGCAAAGACGGCGAGCGTATTGCCAATCAAGTTGAACATGCAGTGCGAGTTAAAACACTTGAAGAAGCCGTAGCAACAGCTGCAGAGTTAGCAACGCCGAACAGCATGGTGTTGTTGTCTCCAGCCTGTGCCAGTTTAGATATGTTTAAGAACTATGAGCAGCGGGGCGAAAAATTCCGCGCTGCAGTGGAGGCCCATTATGGTCGCAAGAGCGCATAAAGTGCGTACCTCAAATAGTACTGAGCAACAGCTGGAACTTGGTATCCAGCCGTCGCTTGATGCTTTGAGTGTATCGCCATGGCTGCGTTGGCGCGATTGGTGGGTAGGTAAAGACAGCACCTTATTGTATGACCGCATGTTGTTGTGGTTAACACTCGCATTAATTGCAATTGGCTTGGTGATGGTGACGTCAGCTTCGTTTCCTGTTGCTGAACGTCTCACCGGCAATCCGTTCCACTTCATGATCCGGCATGGATTCTATGTGGCACTGGGAATTGCGTTGTTGATCACGGTTATTCAGATACCAATTCAATGGTGGTCGGCAGGCAGTGGCGTCCTTCTTCTCATCTCGATGGGAATGTTGTTCATGGTTTTGTTCATTGGCCACGAAGTCAACGGTGCCAAACGTTGGATCAAATTAGGCCCACTAACACTGCAAGTAGCCGAAGTCGCTAAGTTGTTTTTTGTTATCTACATGTCGAGCTATCTGACTCGTCGTGTGGGTGAAGTTCAGGAAAACCTAAAAGGTTTCTTAAAGCCCTTGGTGGTTTTGTTCTGCTTCGCTGGTCTTCTGCTACTTCAGCCGGATTTTGGCTCGCTCGTAGTCATGTCATGTATTGCGGTTGGCATGTTATTTCTTGCAGGCGCGCGTCTATGGCAGTTTTTTGGCGTGATGATCGCATTTGCCTTAGCCATTGTGTTGCTGATTGTGAAAGAACCGTATCGGATGCGTCGAGTTATCTCTTTCTTAGACCCGTGGGAAGATCCATTCGGCAGTGGTTATCAGCTCACGCAGTCGTTAATGGCATTTGGTCGCGGCGATTGGTTTGGTCAAGGCCTCGGTAACAGTATTCAAAAGTTGCAATATCTGCCAGAAGCTCATACTGACTTTATTATGGCTGTGGTTGGCGAAGAGCTCGGATTCTTCGGTATTGTGCTCATTCTGGTACTGTCGTTTGCATTGGTGATTCGTACCATGCACTTAGGACAAAAAGCGCTTCACGCAGGGCATCAATACGGTGGCTTTGTGGCCTATGGTATTGGTATCTGGTTTGCCTTCCAAGCGATGGTCAATATTGGTGCTGCAGCGGGCATACTGCCAACCAAAGGCTTGACCTTACCGTTGATTAGTTACGGCGGTACCAGCTTGCTTATCAGTTGTGTCGCTATTGGCATTCTATTGCGCGTGGATTACGAAGTGCGTGTTAGCCAAATCAAAGTAGCACCGCGTCGGCGTAGCGTAACCAAAGCCGGAGGTGCCGCATGAATCGTGTGATGATTGCTGCGGCCGGCACCGGTGGCCATGTTTTTCCAGCACTCGCAGTGGCAGAGCAGCTGCGTGGTTATGGCTGGGAGGTTGTGTGGTTAGGTACGACCGAACAGCGCTTAGAAAGTAAAGTTGTGCCAGCAGCAGGCTTCAAGCTTGAGCAAATCACCATGCAGGGTGTTCGCGGTCATGGTTTGATTCGGAAATTGGGTACGCCGTGGCGATTATTTAAGGCATTTCGTCAATGTCGACACTTGCTTAAAGCGCACCAATCGCAGTTGCTTTTGTCGTTCGGAGGCTACGTGTGTGGCCCTGCCGGACTCGCGGCGCGATCACTTGGTATTCCGCTATTAGTGCATGAGCAGAATGCCGTTGCGGGGCTGACGAACAAAATACTCGCGCGTATAGCCCAGCATGTGATGGTCGGCTTTGCTGCAGCAAAGGCCCAGTTGCCAGACGCTGAAGTAGTTGGTAACCCATTACGTGCAGACTGGTTGAAGCCTCTAGAAGCAAGAGAATCTAGCGAGAGTGTGCGCTTACTTATTGTTGGCGGTAGTCTTGGGGCCCAAGCATTGAATGAGGCGGTTCCAGCAGCCGTTTCACAGTTAGATGCTGAACTTCAGCAGAAACTTAGCGTCCACCACCAATGCGGTGTCGGTCGTAGCGCTGACGTAAAGCAGGCCTATGCTTCAGCGAACGTTGTTTCACTAGAAGTTGAAGATTTTATTCATGACATGCACAGCGCATACAGCAACGCCGATATCGTCATTTGTCGTGCTGGTGCGTTAACCGTTGCCGAGCTGGCTGTTGTCGGAACACCAGCGATTTTTGTGCCGTTACCGCATGCCGTGGATGATCACCAAACGGCGAACGCCAATGAGCTCGTGCGAGCAGGTGCTGCGCGGTTATTACCGCAAAGTCAGTTAAAAGAAATAACGCCTTTGGTGCAACTGTTAACTGAATTAGTACGCGACCGTGAAGGGCGCGAAGTCATGCGAAAAAATGCAGCACAAGCTGCTTATCCAAATGCAACAGAGGCGGTAGTTAGCCAATGTGAGCGTTGGGCAAATCCAGAACAAATAAACGTAGGCAAAGAGCAATGAAGCAAGAGAAGTTAGCCCCATTTACAGTGGTCAGTGTGCCGGAAATGCGTCGCGTACGTCGCATTCATTTTGTCGGCATCGGTGGCGCCGGTATGGGTGGTATTGCTGAAGTATTGCTGAATCAAGGCTACACCATTGCCGGCTCAGATATCGCTGAAAATGCGAATACACAACGATTACGTCATTTCGGTGCCGAAATTTTTATCGGTCATGCCGCCGAAAATATTCAAGGCGCCGACGTGATTGTCGTTTCGTCTGCGATTAAAGCTGATAATCCAGAACTCGTTGCTGCAAAAGAGCAGATGATTCCACAAGTACGACGTGCTGAAATGCTGGCAGAACTCATGCGGTTCCGCCATGGCGTGGCGATTGCCGGTACTCATGGTAAAACCACCACCACAAGCCTAATTGCTAGTGTATTTGCTGAAGCAGAATTAGATCCAACCTTTGTGATTGGTGGTTTGCTCAATAGTGCTGGTACCAATGCTCGCTTGGGTACTAGTAAATACTTGATTGCGGAAGCGGATGAATCCGACGCTTCGTTTTTGCACTTGCAGCCAATGGTTTCGGTAGTCACCAATATTGAAGCGGACCATATGGATACTTATGGTGGCGACTTTAATAAACTTCTAGATACCTATGTGGATTTTCTTCACAACCTTCCGTTTTACGGTTTAGCGGTGATGTGCGTTGATGACCCGGTCGTCCGCGATCTACTGCCACGTGTCGGTCGTCAAATTATCACATATGGTTTTAGCGATGATGCCGAAGTGCGGGGCGCTAACTACAAGCAAAACGGTGGACAAAGTTCGTTTACGGTTTATCGAAATGGCTATGAACCTTTGCATGTCACCGTGAATCTACCAGGTAAACATAATGCTTTGAATGCATTAGCCGCTATCGCTGTGGCGACCGACGAAGGCGTCAGCGATGACGCAATTATCGCAGCACTCGAGAAATTTGGTGGTATTGGGCGCCGCTTTGAGCACCTTGGTGCGTTTGCATGTGAACAGGACAGCTCGGTAGGCGATGTGTTGTTAGTTGATGACTACGGGCATCATCCGTCTGAAGTGGCTGTGACAATTGCCGCAGCACGAGCTGGTTGGCCTGACCGCCGCATTGTTATGGCATTTCAACCACACCGCTATTCACGAACACGCGATTTATTTGATGATTTCGTGAATGTATTAAGCGAAGTTGATATGTTGTTACTGTTGGATGTGTATAGTGCCGGCGAAGCGCCAGTAACGGGTGCCGATAGTCGAGCGTTGGCTCGCGCTATTCGTATGCGTGGACAAATGGAACCGATTTATGTGGGTGACCGTGCGTCTCTGTACAAAGTGTTAGCGGATGTGTTGCAACCGAATGATATGTTGCTGGCGCAAGGTGCCGGAAACATTGGTGCGATTGCACGCGATTTAGTAGCCACGCAGTTAGCGCCAACCGAGTTGCGTCAAAAAGCCGATGAGCTGCAAGGAGAAACGAAGTAATGGTAGCGAAAACAGAGTTTGGCAAAGTCGCTGTGTTGTACGGCGGCCATTCAGCAGAGCGAGAAGTATCGATACGCTCGGGCCAGGCCGTTCTCGCCGCATTGCAAGCGCAGGGCGTTAATGCACATGGATTTGACCCGGCAGCGCAGCCGCTCACAACTTTAGTCGAGCAACAATTTAACCGTGCGTTTATTGTTTTGCACGGCCGCGGTGGTGAAGATGGCACTATTCAAGGTGCGCTTGAATATATGGGCATTCCTTACACTGGAAGCGGTGTGTTAGGGTGCGCGCTAGCAATGGATAAGGTTCGTACCAAACAAGTTTGGCAGTCGGCTGGTTTACCGGTTGCGCAAAGTGCGGTGATTGCGCGCGGTCGCCCAGTGGATTGGCAAGCGTTGATCACCGATTTAGGTGGCAAGGTGATGGTAAAGCCAGCACAAGAAGGCAGCAGTATTGGTATGAGCCCAGCTCGCAATGCCACCGAACTTGAACAGGCTGTGGCATTAGCACACAAGTATGATCGCGAGGCATTAGTTGAGAGCTGGCTCAGTGGCCCAGAGTACACGGTGTCGATTTTAGGCGACCAAGCATTGCCGGCAATACGCGTGCAATCGACGCACGAATTTTATGACTACGATGCGAAGTACCAAGCTGGCGACACGCAGTACCACTGCCCTGCAGGCTTATGCGAACTCGAGGAGCGCGCATTAGAGCAACTGGCGGTAACCGCATTTCATGCTGTGGGCGGCAAAGGTTGGGGACGTATTGACGTGATGTGCGACCACAACGGGAATTTTAAGTTACTTGAAGCGAATATGGTGCCGGGTATGACCACCAAGAGCTTAGTGCCCATGGCTGCAAAAGCCATTGGTATGAGTTTTGAGCAATTGGTGATGCGCATTCTCGAACTTAGCGAGGTGTAGTGTGGCGGCAATCCGCTGGCAGTTTTGGCTGGGATTCGGCTTTTTTCTCAGCGTCGTCATCGGAGCCATAGCGGGAGTCGCGTGGTTGTATTACCTCGCCATGGATGCCAACGAAGTACCGTTGAAGCGGTTAGTGGTACAGGGCGAGTTGAAGTATTTAGAGCGCACACAGGTACGCGATGCGCTAGCAGGAGAAGAACTGGGTAGTTTTTTCTCGGCGGATGTGAATGTGATTCGCGAGCGCCTTGAAGCCGAGCCATGGATTGAACAAGCGTCGGTGCGTAAAGAGTGGCCAGATATATTAAAGGTGTACTTGGTTGAGCAGAATCCGCTCGGCCATTGGAATGAAAATAGCCGTCCGAATGCTTTAGTCAGTGCAACGGGCGAAGTGTTTGAAGTCGACAAATCGGTAATTGACGAACTATTACCCAAATTGTTTGGCCCAGAACACGCAGTAAAAGAAACCGTGGAGCAGTATCAGCAAGTGAGTGAACTGCTTCAAATTAATGGCCATCAAGTGGTGGCGCTAACGCTCACAGAGCGTTTTGCAGTGGATGTTGAGTTGCTATCTGGCATTCGTCTGCGCTTAGGCCGCGAAGGCTTACTAGAACGGGTACAGCGATTTATAGAGGTGTTCCCGACCATAGTTCGCCATAAAACGCAGCCAATAGATTATGTCGATTTACGTTATGACACCGGCGTTGCGGTGGCGTGGAAAGAAGAAGAACAAGAGAGAAAGTAGCATGTCGAAAGCAGCAGAACGGAACATGGTAGTAGGGCTAGACATCGGCACCAGCAAAGTGGTGACGCTGATTGGTGAAGTCATGCCCGACGGTGACATCAGCGTGATAGGCGTTGGTGCTGCAGCTGCGCGTGGCATGGATAAAGGCGGTGTGAACGACTTGAACCTGGTGGTTCAGTCTATTCAACGCGCGGTTGAAGAAGCTGAACTGATGGCTGACTGTCGTATTGCCTCGGTTTACTTAAATATCTCAGGCCGTCACATTGCGTGTCAGAATGAATCAGGCATGGTGCCGATTAACGAAGCAGAAGTAACGCAAGACGACGTCGATAGCGTGATACACGCCGCGAAATCAGTGCCGATTGCGCAAGAGCGTCGCATTCTTCATGTTCTGCCACAAGAATTTATTATCGACTCGCAAGAGAGCATTAAGAGTCCAATTGGCATGTCTGGTGTACGTATGGAAGCGCAGGTTCACATTATTACCTGTGCGAACGACATGGCGAAGAACATCGAAAAAGCGGTCGAACGTTGCGGGTTAAGTGTTGACCGTCTGATCTTTTCAGCGCTTGCCTCAAGCTACGCAGTGCTGACTGACGACGAGAAAGACTTAGGCGTGGCGTTAGTTGATATGGGTGCTGGCACCATTGATATCAATATTTATACGGGTGGTGTGTTACGTCACACTGCAGTCATTCCTGCGGCAGGTAATCAGGTAACCAGCGACATCGCGAAAATATTCCGTACACCGCTGAATCACGCCGAAGAAATTAAAACCAAGTACGCCTGCGCATTGCGCGAGCTGGTTGGTAAAGATGACCATATTGAAGTGCCTTCAGTAGGCGGACGTCCGTCACGCAGTATGGAGCGCCATATTTTGGCTGAAGTGGTTGAGCCACGTTATCAAGAGCTGTTTGAGCTCATTCGTGACCAAATCACGCAAAGCGGTTTAGAAGATCAAATTGCGGCAGGTATTGTGATGACCGGTGGCTGCGGCCGCATGGAAGGCGCGATTGAATTTGCCGAAGAAATATTTCAAATGCCAGTGCGCTTAGGTGAGCCACTTGGTATGCACGGCTTGAGCGATTACGTACAAGATCCAACCTACGCGACAGCGGTTGGTTTGTTACGTTATGGCCAACAAGATGTCCAAAATCGTCAAACTGAAGCTAGTTCAACGAACGTTATAGGAATGGGGAAACGTTTGCTGAGCTGGTTTAAGGGCGAGTTTTAATAAAAACAACATTTTGGATATGAATTTAGGGGTAGTACAATAAGCAGGTTAAAGGAGAATTAACATGTCAGAAGAAGTGTTTGAAGTACTCAACAACTTTGATACTGATGCGGTGATTAAAGTCATCGGCGTCGGTGGTGGCGGTGGCAACGCCGTGAAACACATGATCAATGAGTCCATTGAGGGCGTGCAATTTATTGTCGCTAATACCGATGCGCAGGCGCTGCGTAATCACGGTGCTCATGTAACCATTCAACTCGGCAGCGACATCACCAAAGGACTCGGTGCTGGCGCCAACCCAGAAGTGGGGCGTCAAGCCGCTGAAGAAGCACGTGATGAAATTCGCAAGCAATTGCAAGGTGCCGATATGGTCTTTATCGCTGCCGGTATGGGCGGTGGTACGGGTACCGGTGCGGCACCAGTTGTCGCAGAAGTTGCGCGTGAACTCGGTATCTTGACGGTCGCGGTCGTTACCAAGCCATTCCCGTTCGAAGGTCAGCGCCGTATGGCTGCTGCGAAAGAGGGCATTGAGCAGCTTGGTCGTCACGTTGACTCGTTGATTACCATTCCGAACGAAAAACTTTTGAAAGTTTTAGGTAAAGGTACCAGCTTGCTTGATGCATTCGGCAAGGCAAACGACGTATTATTGGGCGCGGTACAAGGCATCTCCGACTTAATCACCCGTGACGGTTTAATCAACGTCGACTTTGCTGACGTTCGTGCAGTTATGCGCGAGATGGGCACAGCGATGATGGGTACCGGTGTGGCACGTGGTGAAGACCGTGCGCAGGAAGCTGCCGAGATGGCGATCAACAGCCCGCTCCTCGAAGATATCGATCTTTCTGGTGCACGTGGCGTGTTGTTGAACATCACCGCTGGTATGGACTTGAGCATGGAAGAGTTCGAGATTGTCGGTAACGTGGTCAAAGGCTTCGTGTCTGAGAACGCTACCGTTATCGTTGGTACCGTTATCGATATGGATATGTCGGAAGAATTGCGCGTTACTGTCGTTGCTACCGGTATTGGTGGCGAACGAAAGCCTGATATTTCGTTGGTTAATCGTCGCGAACCAGCGTCAAGTTATGGTAACCGTACTTCAAGCGGTAGCCCAGCTGCTGGTAATAATTACAGCAACACGGCAACGGCACGCCAGCTGGAGCCAGAAGTAGATGAAGAGCCAATGGAGGCAGAGCCGGTGGCATCGAAGCCAGCGTCAAAACCTCAGGCAAATCAAGGCAAAGATATGGATTATCTCGACATCCCGGCATTTTTACGCCGTCAAGTCGATTAGGAACGTAGTTTTCTTGCGGATTTTTAGATAATCCGGTAAACTACTGCGCCTTTTGCTAGTCAAAGGACTAGACGCTTCTTAACTTTTTAGAAGAACGAGAAGAACAGACATGATTAAACAACGTACAATCAAACAGCCAATTGCAACCACTGGTGTGGGCCTGCATAAAGGCAACAAGGTTCAGCTCACGCTGCGCCCAGCACCTGTGAATACAGGTCTGGTGTTTCGCCGTGTTGATTTGAACCCTGCGGTTGATATTCCTGCTAACGCTGAGTTAGTGCGGGATACGCGTATGTGTACCTGTCTGATTAACGATGACAATGTGCGTGTATCTACCGTTGAGCATTTGCTTGCGGCAGTAGCGGCTATGGGCATCGATAACCTCGTTATAGAAGTGGATAGCCACGAAATCCCGATCATGGATGGAAGCTCTCACCCCTTTGTATACCTGCTACAGAGCGCGGGAATTGAAGAGCAAGGCGCAGCGAAAAAGTTTATCAAAATTAAACAGCCGGTTCGGGTTGAAGAAGGTGACAAGTGGGCGGAACTGCTACCCCATAACGGTTTCCGCATCGACTTTGCTATCGATTTCGACCACCCGGCAATTGACGACACGGGCCAAGTGCTGAGCATTGATTTCAGTAGCAGCAATTTCATTAAAGAAATCAGCCGCGCACGTACTTTTGGCTTTATGAAAGACATCGAAATGTTGCGTGCCAACAACCTGGCACTCGGTGGCAGCTTCGATAACGCCGTGGTATTGGATGAATTCCGTATTCTCAATAGTGACGGCTTACGTTACGACGATGAGTTCGTTAAACATAAAATTCTCGACGCAATTGGTGACCTTTACATGGGTGGCTATGCGATTCTGGGCAACTTGCGCGCGTTCAAATCAGGTCACGCCCTGAATAATCAGTTGTTGCGCGCGGTTCTGCAGAATCAAGAGGCGTGGGAATTTGTGACGTTTGAAGACGAAGCTGAAGCAGCGCCAATCGCCTTCGCGAACCCATCCCTCGCGTAAAACCGTTAGTCGTTATTCGTTATTGGTTGTTCGAAAAAGAAAAAACGAAAAACCAAAACCTGCATAAGGAAAAGTGCGCGAATCGTGAGCAAGGCTCTCAAACGTACCAAACTCACGAATAACGAATAACGAATAACGCTTTTAGGTTCTTTCGTATTTCTCCGCCAAGGCGAGCAATTGTGACCGCAACGGCTCCTCACACAACTCCGCCTGTTGACGCAATTTCGCCACCGTCTCATCATCATTTTTACTTGCGTTTTGAACGGGTTGCGATACTTTTTCGGCCGTTTGAGGTGAAGGCGTACCGATTTTTGGACGCACCTGCACGTCAAGACGAGAGATATGCCCCGTAGATTCATCTTGAAAATGCGTTATAATGCGGCTTTGCTGAAGTTTTATGCGGCTTGCAAGTGCAGCTGATGAGACTTCGAGCACGAGGGTGTGCGCACGAACCGACACCACTTTACAGTGTGCCAACAGAGGCGACAGCTGCAGTGCAACAAAACATTGTTGCAATTGCTGTTGCCAGCGTTGGTATTGCTCTGTAAAGTCAGTAAAACGCTGTAAGCGCTGACCGCCAAACAGTTGTTGGATATCGCGAGGTCGTTTTCGAGCCATGTTTGCGTGCCATTTAATTATAATTAGCAGCGAGAGATTGCATGAGTTTATCAGTCTTCTACCGAGGCACCAAAGTAAAATTCAGCTTTGAGCTGAGCCGTCGACGTTTAATGTCGCTGGCCGGCCTTGCTGCGCTTGGCGTGCTTGCTGTAACGAAACCTTGGGAGTATCAGGGCTTAGACCCAGAAGCTGCCCGGGCGAAAATTACAGAAGAAAAAATCGCGTTAGCTGCACAAGAGCAAGCTGTACGCGAGCTTAAAGACGAAACCGAGAAAAAACTCACCGCTATGACCATTTATTTAGGTGAAATGCAGTCGCAACTGCGTCGCCTTGATGCACTTGGTAAGCGATTAGCCTCAGTGGCCGATCTTGATAACGGTGAATTTGCGTTTGAGCAACCGCTGATCGAGATCATGGGTGGCCCAGAGGCCTCAGTAACCGATGCACCTAAAGTTGATGGCCGTGATGTTATCGACCAAATCGAAGGCATGATGGGTGAGCTTGCCAGTAAACAAAAACAGCTGTCGCTACTTGAGTCTGTGATGATGAGTCACCATATCTCAGCAGAGAGCTATATTGCAGGTCGTCCTGTTGACTCAGGTTGGTTGTCATCACAGTACGGAATTCGTAAAGACCCATTTAACGGTCGTCCCGCAATGCATAAAGGTCTCGATTTCGCCAGTTTAGAAGAAGGCGCTGGTGTCTATGCTACTGGTGCTGGTGTTGTCACATGGGCTGGTGAGCGTTCAGGTTATGGTCAGTTGATTGAAATTGATCACGGTGGCGGGTTAAAGACTCGCTATGGCCACAGCAAAGAATTATTGGTGAAAGAAGGTGATGTTGTCACTCGGGGGCAGAGAATTGCTCTTTTAGGTAGCACCGGTCGCTCTACGGGGCCACATGTTCATTACGAAGTGCTACGCAACAATCGTCAAATTGACCCATACAAATATGTCTATCGTTCGGCCGATTAAGGCCGTTCGATTGTTACAACAGGAACATAGATTCACATGTTAGGTAGTTTATTCCGCAAGGTATTTGGTAGCCGCAACGATCGTATTCTCAAGGGTTTGCAAAAGAAAGTTCAGCAAATCAACGCAATTGAACCTGAATTTGAAGCGCTTAGCGACGAAGAACTTAAACAAAAAACCGTCGAATTTAAGCAGCGCATCGAACAAGGCGAAAAACTCGATGACTTATTAGTTGAAGCCTTTGCGACGGTGCGTGAAGCATCGAAGCGCGTCTTCAAAATGCGTCATTTCGATGTGCAGCTAGTTGGCGCGATGATCTTAAACGACAACCGTATTGCTGAAATGCGCACCGGTGAGGGTAAAACCTTAACGGCAACGTTGTCAGCGTATTTGAACGCATTAAGCGGCAAGGGCGTACACATTGTAACCGTAAACGATTACTTAGCCCGTCGTGATGCCGAAACCAACCGTCCGTTGTTCGAATTCTTAGGGTTAACCGTAGCGTTCAACATTCCTGGTATGAACCCAACCGATAAACGTGCTGCTTATGCGGCCGATATCACCTACGGTACCAACAACGAATTCGGTTTTGATTACCTTCGTGACAACATGGCGTTTAGCCCGCAAGAGCGTGTTCAGCGTGACTTGAACTATGCGATTGTGGATGAAGTTGACTCGATTTTGATTGATGAAGCGCGTACGCCGTTAATCATCTCTGGTGCAGCAGAAGATAGTTCTGATATGTACATCAAGATGAACGAGATTGTTCCGTTGCTTGAACGTCAAGAAAAAGAAGATACTGAAGAAGAGCGCGGCGAAGGCGATTTCACTATCGATGAAAAATCGAAGCAAGTGCACATGACCGAACACGGTCAAGAGCACGTTGAAGAGATTCTGAAAGAGCGCGGTATGTTGGCTGAAGACGATTCATTGTTCTCAGCAGCAAATATTACGTTGCTTCACCACGTTAACGCAGCACTGCGTGCACACCATTTATTCCAAAAAGACGTCGACTATATCGTCAAAGATGATCAGATTGTGATTGTTGACGAACATACGGGGCGTACAATGGAAGGCCGCCGTTGGTCTGAAGGCTTACACCAGGCCATTGAAGCCAAAGAAGGCGTGAAAATTCAGAACGAAAATCAGACGTTGGCGTCAATTACGTTCCAGAACTACTTCCGCTTATACACGAAGCTAGCCGGTATGACCGGTACAGCAGACACTGAAGCATTCGAATTCCAGTCTATTTACGGCCTAGAAACGGTAGTTATTCCAACCAACCGTCCGATGATTCGTGATGACCGTGCAGATTTGATTTTCATTAGCGCGGAAGAAAAATACGAAGCCATTGTGGCTGATATTGAAGAATGCCGCACTGCTAAGCGTCCAGTTTTAGTGGGTACTATCTCAATTGAAAGTTCTGAATTATTGTCAAAACTTTTGAAGAAGAAAAAGATTCCACACAACGTATTGAACGCGAAGTTCCACGCTCGTGAAGCGGAAATTGTGGCGCAAGCAGGTTTACCAGGTGCAGTGACAATTGCCACCAACATGGCTGGTCGTGGTACCGATATTGTGTTGGGCGGTAATTTACAAACTGAAATTGCTGAAATGAAAGATCCGACACCTGAGAAAATTGAGAAGGTGAAAGAGGAATGGCAGAAGCGCCATGATGCCGTTATTGAATCAGGTGGCTTACACATTATTGGTACTGAGCGTCACGAGTCGCGCCGTATCGATAACCAGCTGCGTGGTCGTTCAGGCCGTCAAGGTGACCCAGGTTCATCACGTTTTTATCTGTCGCTTGAAGATAGCTTGATGCGGATGTTTGCGTCTGAGCGTATGGCGACCATGATGAAGCGTCTCGGTATGAAACGCGGCGAAGCAATTGAGCACCCGTGGGTTAGCCGCGCAATTGAAAATGCGCAACGCAAAGTTGAAGGCCGTAACTTCGATATTCGTAAGCAATTGCTTGAATATGATGATGTTGCCAACGACCAACGTAAAGTGGTGTATGAACAACGCAACGAGCTGCTTGATGAAGGCGATATCTCAGAAACCATCGAAGCGATTCGTGCTGACGTCATTGACCGTGTGATTAGCGAGTACATTCCACCGCAATCACTTGTTGAATTGTGGGATCTTGAAGGTCTCGAAGAGCGCCTGCGTGCTGATTTCGCACTGCCATTGCCGATTCAGCAATGGTTGGAAGAAGACGACAAGCTTCACGAAGAAATCCTGCGTGAGCGTATTCTTGATGAGCTAGTAAAAGCTTATAAAGACAAAGAACAGATGGTTGGCGAGCAAGTGATTCGCCAGTTCGAGAAAACGATTATGCTGCAAAGCCTCGATATGCACTGGAAAGAGCATTTGGCGGCCATGGATCACTTGCGTCAAGGTATTCATTTACGCGGCTATGCGCAGAAGAACCCGAAACAAGAGTACAAGCGTGAGGCATTCGAACTGTTCGCTGAAATGTTAGAAGCATTGAAGCTTGAAGTGGTAACAATTCTGAGCAAAGTACGTGTTCGTGCGGAAGAAGATGTTGAAGCCGTTGAAGCGAAACGTCGCGCCGCCGAAGCTGCACAGCAAAAAGAATACCAACACGAAGGCGCTGCCACCAGCGGCACTGAGCCATCGCCAGAGCAAGCTGCGGCTGCTCAGGTTGGTCGCAACGACCCATGCCCATGCGGTTCTGGAAAGAAATTTAAACAGTGTCATGGCAAAATCTAAACGCGTACACGTTGCCGTTGGGGTGATTCAAAACCCCGACGGCGATGTGTTTATTAGTCGTCGTCACGCCCATCTTCATCAGGGCAACAAATGGGAATTTCCTGGCGGTAAAGTTGAAGCCGACGAGGATGTCTACCAAGCGTTGTGCCGTGAACTTTTCGAAGAATGCAACATTACGGTACAAGCCGCTGCACCATTCACCGCGATTAGCTTTGATTATCCTGACAAACAGGTGTTGTTAGACGTTTGGGTGGTCACTGAATTTGATGGAGCGGTACGTCAGCAAGAAGGGCAAGAATGGGCGTGGGTGCCTTTGCATCAACTTGATGCCTATCCGTTTCCTGAAGCCAACCAACCGATTATTGAACGGTTACAAGCGCAAACCGCGCGTTAAATTGATTACGGGCAGAGTGCTAATTCGAATTCGACTTCTTCGTCGACTGAAGCTTTGCCGTTAATTGGCTCGTAGCGTAAAAAGCGAATACTGAAACGCTGTTTGTGACCAGAAATTACCGGGTAAGCGGGCAAATCGGCCGGCACACGAATACGTAATAAGCTAAGAGGTTCGGTGCTTTCTTGCAACAGACCATTTGGCGCGCTCACTGGCTGATAACGTGCCTGACCGCGCATGAGTTCTAACTCCAACAAGAGCCCATTTACCAGAATCTCCAGCTCAGACCACCAACGTGCGGTATCCGCATCGCGGATTTGCTGCGGTTGATGCAACCAAAAGTGCAATTGCGGCACATCGAAGTTACAGGTGCCACCAGGCATCGCAAAGCGCTGACGAATTGCACTTAACAAGCGATCTTGCTTTAAGTTACTACCCACTCGGTTAATCGGTTGAATTGCCTGCAGCGCTTGATCGACGTGATTTAATGTTTGCTCTAAAGAATCTTGATTGACATCTGGGTGTTGAGCCCAAACTTTAAGCTGTGCCTTACGACGTTCGAGATCTTTTTGTACATCCGTACGCACATCACTACGTTCACAAAGATCAAGAATCGAAAACAACGCACTAAAATATCGGGTGTAGTTCTGCAGCGTAACCGGCGTGTCAGGTTGCAACGCTTGCAGGATATGTTCCAGACGCAAATACGTACGCACCCGCTCAAGAAGCGGGTACTCATAAGCTATGGTTGCATGATTATTATTATTCATCTGCTCTATCATAGCCGCTTATTCTGAAGTTTCAATGAGTTGACTGTTTTGCTAGTGCTAAACGTAAGTAAAGCTCGTGTAGCTTCTCAACTTGTGGTGTTAATTCTGATTCATCGCCTTCGTTGCGAATGATGTTATCTGCAGCCTGCAGGCGCTGTTCGCGTGAAGCTTGCGCGTTAATAATCGATTGCACTTGATCTTCACTTACATCATCACGCTGTTGTGTACGCTGTAGCTGCGTCGCCTCGCTCACATCGATGACTAAAACACGGTCACATAGCTTGGTCAGACGGTTCTCAATCAGCAATGGTGCGGAAAGAATCACATACGGCGACTGCGCTTGGTGTAGCTGACTGAGAATTTGCTCTCGGATAAGTGGGTGGGTGAGGTCGTTCAACCAGTGTTTGTCTTCAGGGTGCTTAAAAATCCGCTCACGCAGCCAAGCACGATTCAGACTGCCATCATCCAGCAGGGCCTCTTTGCCGTAACGCGCTTCAACCGCTGTCAGTGCTTCGCCGCCCTTATCCATGATATGACGCGCAATCACATCGGCATCGACAATCACAATACCGTGCTGCTGAAATAAATTGGTGACCGTGGTTTTACCACTACCAATACCACCAGTAACACCCACCACAAACATTATCTAGCTACCCAATTGAGGTAGCCAGTAAGTAAAGACTCACCCCAAAACATAGCAATCACTCCACCGCAAATCAAAAACGGGCCAAATGGAATCGGTTGACCTTGCTTATTGCGGTTAAGCGTTTGCCACGCAATACCAATAACAGCACCGCTCGCTGCCGCAGCAATAATGGTTACCGGTAAAAGTTGATAGCCGTGCCATGCGCCAAACGCTGCTAGTAGCTTAAAGTCGCCGTACCCCATGCCTTCCTTGCCGGTAAGCAATTTAAAGCCCCAGTAGACGCTCCAGAGGGCTAAATAGCCGGCCATAGCGCCAATGACAGCATCTTTTAGTGGCATATGACCGCTATACATCGCAAAACCCAGCCCTGTCCATAACATCAGGTAGGTCATTTGGTCAGGCAGTAGCATGTGATCAGCATCAATAAAAAACATGCTAATGAGCAAGCAAGCGAGGAATAAATAGATAAATGTCGTGATGGTGAAACCTAAGTTCCAAACCACTACAGCAAAAATAATACCGGTTAGCAGCTCAATGGCTGGGTACCGCGCTGAGATCTTGGTACCACAGCTACGACATTTCGCTTTTAGCACAAGCCAGCTAAGCACTGGAATATTGTCGTACCATTTAATTGGTGACTGACATTTCGGGCAATGCGAATTCGGCTTGGCGAGATTAAATGGCTCATGTTGTTCAGGTTCAACACCATTCACTTCAGCACATTCACGCTGCCACTGACGTTGCATCATGACCGGAAAGCGGCCAATGACCACATTCAGAAAGCTACCAACCACAAGGCCTAGCAGCAAACCAAAAACCGTCACCCACCAAGTTTGCGCAGGGTAATCGACAACGAATTCCATGTTAGCTAACCACCTTACCGAGTGAGAAGATAGGTAAGTACATGGCAACAATCAAGCCACCAACAAGCACACCAATGACAACCATGATCATGGGCTCGAGTAGGGCGGTTAGGTTATCGACGAGGTCATCCACTTCACGTTCATAGATACTCGCAACTTTTGCCAACATATCGTCCAGTGAACCGGACTCTTCACCAATGAACACCATTTGTTCAGCCAGGGTTGGGAATAAATCTTGCGATTGCATGGCCGTATTCATTTGCATACCCGAGGTTACTTCTTCACGAATGCGCAAAATGGCATCACGATAAACAGCGTTCCCTGAAGCACCAGCTGCCGATTCGAGGGCGTTAATGAGCGGCACACCCGCAGCAAAGGTCGTCGAAAGTGTACGCGCAAAACGCGCCACCGCAGCTTTATTCAAAATTTCTTTAATGACTGGAATTTTGAGTGAGTACGCATCGACTTTGTCGCGAAGTTTTTGACTTTTCGAATAGGCACGCTTAAACAACCAACCTGCGACAATAAACCCGGCGACCACGTATAAGAAATAAGCTTGGACAATCTCTGACAGTGTCACGACAAACTGTGTCATGGCAGGTAACTCAGCACCGAAATCTTTAAATACTGCTTCGAACTGAGGTACCACGAATACCAGCAAGATAATGGTCACAACAATCGCGACCACGATAACCGACGCCGGATAAACCAAGGCTTTTTTGATTTTCGCTTTAAGTGCTTCTGATTTTTCGCGGTAGGTCGCTATACGATCGAAAATGGTTTCCAAAGACCCTGATTGCTCACCTGAATCAACAAGGTCACAGTACAAACTGTCGAAAACGTCTGGGTGTTTACGCAATGATGATGCGAATGGTGAACCGGCGGCGACATCGTTGGCAATGGTGAGCATGAGATCACGAATTTTCGGATTCTCAACACCTTTAGCAACCATCTCTAAAGATTGTAATAACGGCACGCCAGCACTTAACATGGTAGCGATTTGACGAGTAAATAGCGCGATATCACCACCGTTTATTTTCTTACCACCAAATAATGATTTACCTTTTTTCTTCACGCTCTTCGGCATCACGCCTTGGTCGCGAAGCTTTGCGCGAACGTGCTTGTCATTATCAGCGCGCATCACGCCTTTGACGCGTTGCCCACGCTTATTAATACCCGTCCAGGTAAACTCGGAAATTTCTTTGATGGCTTGTGGCTTTTTGGCCATGACTGCACCTTTATTATTCTGATTATACTAATTAGAAGTTGGTGACACGGTTGGCTTCTGCCAGGCTAATGGTACCTTTTAATACTTTCAACAATGCCGACTGGCGTAATGAGTTAATGCCGTCTCGACGTGCCTGCTTCGCAATTTCTAGTGACGATGACCCCTGCATTATAAGGTCTGCAATGTTGTCTGTAATGGGCATAACTTCGTATACACCTGTACGACCTTTATACCCGCCGGTGCATTGATCGCAACCAACCGCCTTGAATATTTTCGCAGTCTTTACCTGTTCTTCAGAAAAGCCTTGGCGCAACATTTCTTCTTTCGGTAACTTTTCTTCATCTTTGCAAGTGTTACATAAACGTCTGGCAAGACGCTGGGCAATAATCAGAGTCACCGAACCCGCAATGTTGTAAGATGGCACGCCCATGTTCATCAAACGTGTCAGTGTTTCCGCAGCAGAGTTGGTGTGCAAGGTTGAGAGAACTAAGTGACCGGTTTGTGCTGCTTTAATCGCAATTTCAGCGGTCTCTAAGTCACGAATCTCACCCACCATCACCACGTCGGGATCCTGACGTAAGAAAGAGCGCAGTGCATCAGCGAAGGTTAAACCTGCTTTGACGTTAATCTGAACCTGGTTAATTCCCATCAAGTTAATTTCAACAGGGTCTTCCGCCGTTGAAATATTTCGTTCTGGGGTGTTCAAGATATTCAAACCGGTATAGAGCGAGACGGTTTTACCGGAACCTGTCGGACCCGTCACTAGAATCATGCCCTGTGGCTTTTCTAGAGCTTCTTCATAGAGCTTTTGCTGGTCGGGTTCATAACCCAATGATTCGATACCTATCATGGCTGCCGCAGCATCGAGTATCCGCAGTACGATTTTCTCGCCATACAACGTCGGCAGGGTACTGACCCGGAAATCAATCGCTTTATGTTTCGATAATTTGAGTTTAATACGACCATCTTGCGGTAATCGACGCTCGGCAATATCGAGCTGTGACATGACTTTTAAACGTGCAGCGATACGACCAGCGAGTTGCACTGGAGGTTTCGCAATTTCGTGTAACACGCCATCAATACGGAAACGAACCCGATACTCTTGTTCGTACGGCTCAAAGTGCAAATCCGATGCACCGCGTTTAATTGCATCAAGCAGCATTTTATTGATGTAGATAACAATAGGGGCATCGTTCTTCACATCGGCAGATACTGCACCACTATCATCTTGACGTTCGCCTTCGGCATCAATGTCACGAAGTTCTTGCTCGTCTTCGGCAGTAACGCCTAGTGCAGATGAGTCATTCTCAAGTACCGTATCAATTAACTTTTGTAGCTTGTTTTCTTCTACCAATACCGCTTCAGTTTGCATTCGAGTGCGAAACTGAAATTCATCAAGCGTTTCAATCCGTGTGGGATCCGAAACCGCCACGTACAGCACGCTGCCCCGCATGTACAGCGGTATCGCATGGTTCTTACGAATTAAGCGTTCATTGATAAATTCTTGCGGAATGTAATCAGGGTTAAAAGCGTCAAGATCGAGCCAAGGAGCGTTTGATTCGAGGTAACAAAAGTTGGCAAGTTCGCTTGGCGAAATAAGCTTCTGGTCAATTAAGCAGGCACTGAATGGAAGTTTATTTTCCCAAGCATACTCACTGCATTTGGTGAGTTTATCTTCAGGGATGAGTTTGTCACGCAGCAACAGCGCCGCGAGGGAGTGATGCAGCATGATTTAATTTAACCTTCTTTAAAATGAAAGGCCTCAAACGATAGACAACGTGTTTGAGGCCTTAAACTACAAACCTATAATTAGAAACGCTTAGACAGCAGGATCTGGTTCTGCAGTTGTTTTAGGTGTTGTAGAACAACCATCTACTCGCGAACCTTTGGTGAAGTCTGAACAACCGATAGTCCAGTTGAGGACACCACCACCAGTTGAAGCCTCTGGGCTGATAGTTACTTCAATTGGGGTTCCATCGACATCTACGGCTTCTAGAGTTGCAGTGATCAAACCACCTTGTACATCAGCTTCGGTTACGCCATTGACGTTATCGGTTGAAGTAATCGCCGGCGGGATAGGAGTCGGTGTACCGGCGACTGTAGAGCCGTCAGCAGCTGTTGAGTCAGGAATAGTCGCATTACAATTAGTCAACGCGCCATAAGTCTGGTAGCACATTGCCACAGTAGTTTTGTAGTTAGCCAACGCAGCTAAGCCAGTAGAAGCTTTTGCACGCTGGGTGTAGTCGCTGTACATAGGAATTGCAACAGCAGCCAAGATACCGATAATCGCAACAACGATCATCAATTCGATTAAGGTAAAACCTTTTTGAACTTGCGCTTTCATGAAATATCTCCCGAAAGTAATTTCAACTTATTAGTTATTGTAGTTGTCTAAAAGTAGCATCCAGATGCACTTCACCACTTGGATGGCCGCTTTACGGACCACTACAAGTCTTCTGCATCAGCCGAAAGAACAAGTGGTTTTTGCTTTGACGACTTTCATCGGAAAGCTACTTCATCCACCAGACTTTAGCCTGCAGCCCCGCTATCCGCTGGTATTTTCCCGCAGGATAAATGCCAGTTGGACCGGAGGTTTTGCGTCACCACCTCTCGGTGGCTTTGCCTTTTAAAGCATGCCTGGCAGCCAAGCCCATTGCTGGTGCTTAGTTGCACATTGCAATACGAAAGATAGCAGAAGCTGACAATTCGTCAATAGCTAAAGTTTTTGAAACCTTAAAGAAAGGTCAACAGCCTGTATGTTTTTTGTTAAAGCGCCGGATGAAATGTAGTCAACGCCAGTTAAGGCCAATTCTTTCAAACGCTTATCGGTTATGTTTCCCGACACTTCTAAACGAGTCTGACCTGTACGTTGTTCTACTGCGGTGTAAATATCATGTAAAGGGAAGTTGTCGAGCATAATAATGTCTGCCCCTGCTTGCAGAGCATCTTGATATTCGTCTAAATTCTCGACTTCCACTTCGACGGGTTTACCTGGATTTAGTTCGCGAGCTTTACGAATTGCTTGCACAATGCCACCACATGCCATGATGTGGTTCTCTTTAATCAGGTAGGCATCGTACAGGCCAATACGGTGATTAAATCCACCGCCGCACACCACGGCATACTTCAAAGCGGTACGTAATCCCGGAATGGTTTTCCGTGTATCTAAAAGGCGTGTCTCGCTGCCATCTAAATGACGTACGTAATGTGCGGTAGTGGTCGCCACGCCAGAGAGCGTTTGCAAGAAGTTTAAAGCGGTGCGTTCGCCGGTTAAGATAACCTGCGCTGGACCTTCAAGTTCGCATAGTACTGAATCGGCATCAACGGCATCGCCATCAGCCACATACCAAGTGACGGTGACAGCCCCACCGAGCTGTTTGAATACTTCGTTCACCCAATCAATACCACATACCACGGCATCTTCACGGGTAATGACCGTGGCTCTAGCCTTTTCGCTTGCGGGAATCAGTTGCGCAGTAATATCAAGCTCCGCACGCAAACCGTTCAAATCTTCCTGCAATGCACGCTGCACCATTTGCTCACGATCAGATGCCAAAAGGGTAGGGTCAACTCGAGTATCCATCGGTGTGCCTTCTATATAGATGTAACCAGTTCAAATTGCGCTTATTGTAGGGCGACCGGCCACTTCCCACAAGGCGCTTCGCGATTAATCGGCGTTGCGTAAAATTTCGCGGGTTTCTAACAAATACAATTCAAACAGTTTGTAATGTGTGGCGTTGAGTATTTGCGTGACATTCACACGCGATTTTTTCAGTTTATTCGCCAGTGCTTGATGCGTCATTGGCATAAATCGCAGGTAATAACTGAGTACTTGCGCTTGCGTTGTTGTTAACTGCGACATTAAGGCATCGGCGAACTTTGTTGTGAGCCTTAACCTCTCATTTATCTGCTCACTATCGGTCTGAATACCTAAGCGTTCTTTTTTAATTGCATTCAGCGCTCTCTCAGAAAGCTGTTCGGCAAGGCGTTTAACTGTCGAATGGTTATTTGATACTTGCGTGACCACACCCACGCCAATGCGTACATCCCAATCTTCTTGTTGCTGCTTGGATTTAAGAAATAAGCGCAGCAATAACGCAATTGTTATCGCTTGCGCGGCGTGTTCGGTTTCGATAACGAAGCGATTGCCCCGAAATACTTCATAAGAAAGTGGGATATAGTCATGAATCAGCCGCAACCCGAGTTCAATATGCGCACCAAGATGCCGGCGGCTATCAGCACTTTGATGGGGAGATTCAACGATATCTCCCATTAACACAGCAAATTGAGCAGACATGTGATGATTTCCTTAGTTTATTAGGTAATCAAATATAGTTACATGGAGAAAAGTAATCAAAATAAATTACTAAAAACCGTCTTGCAATCAAAATTTAAAGTGGAAGAGCTTAATGAAATGGACTAATTTAATTAAATCGTTCGATTTAATCGGAGTTAACATGAAGACGATCACCGCCAATGAAGCAAAAACACATTTCGGCGAACTCATTATGAGTGTGCAGAGTACTCCCGTAAGAATAAATAAGAACGGTAAGCCTGTTGCTGTGATGATGTCAGTTGAAGAATATGAATTAATTGAGCAAATGAAGCTCGAAGCATTGAAGGCAAGACTAAAGGCATCTGAAGAGCAAGCGCGAGCGGGTCTACTTCACGATGGAGAAACTGTATTTTCAGATATACTTGCTGGTAAATATGACTGATGCTTCATTATAAATTTACGTCGTTAGCACTAGCTGATCTTGTCGAAATTCGGGAGTATACAGTTGGTCAATGGGGAGCATTAAAAACGAATAGTTACATTGACCAAATTGAATCGACAATAAAGCTTTTATGTGAATTTCCTCAACTAGGGAAACTGAATACAAATTTAGATTCTAAATATCAGAGTTATCCGTTTGAGAGTCATATAATTTTTTACATGGTTGAACAAAACACCTTAGTCATTCACGCAATACTGCATCAACGTATGCTGCCAACGAGACTTTGAGATGATCTATGATTAACAACGGCTGGCTAGAGAAAGCAACCAAGCGCGAATCGCCGCATGCCGATGAGCGACCGGATCCTGAAGACATTAGTTTACTGGTGGTTCACGGTATTAGTTTGCCGGCGGGCGAGTTCGGTGGCCCGTATATCGATGACTTATTTATGGGCACACTCGACAGCACGGCACACCCTGATTTCAAAATACTCGAAGGCTTGCGCGTTTCTGCACATTGTTTAATTAGACGCGATGGCGAGCTCCTTCAGTACGTACCATTTCATCGTCGCGCTTGGCACGCAGGACGCTCAAACTATTGCGGCCGGCGCCGTTGCAACGACTTTAGTATAGGCATTGAACTTGAGGGAACCGATGACCAGCCTTACACTAAAGCGCAATATGCTCGCTTAGCTGAAGTGGTCGAACATCTGCTGCAACACTACCCAGCGTTAACGCGGCATCGTATAGTAGGGCACCAACATATTGCGCCGGTGCGAAAAACTGACCCAGGCCCGGCATTTGATTGGGCTTACTTCAAACAACTTGTTAGCGAAAGGGTATAAGCATGTACTTGTTGGCAATATTGCTTGCATATTCATTAGAACGCACGCTAGAAATCACGCGCAATTTGCACTGGCGTCGTATTATTCTGCGCTGGCAACATTGGCAAGTAAGCAACACCAAACTTGAAGGCTGGCGCCAGAATGATCTGGGTTATGTTCTGTGGGCAATTATCCCAGCGCTATTGATCGGCTTTGTATTACTGCTGCTCGATAACGTCTTATTGACCTTTGTAGTAAGCACCGCAGGTTTACTTAGCGCCATTCAAGCACCAGCTGCTCGCGCAGCATACAAAGCTTACTTGCAAGCAGAACATGATGAAGACGGCGCTGAGCAAGCAAAACAACTGAAACTGTTGCAGCAGGCTTCAGGTCGTCACGAAGCCGCACCAGTTGAACACCTTATTTTATGGATACACTTACGCCATTACTTCGCCGTGATGATTTATTTCGTCTTGCTAGGCGTGGCAGGCGCACTGGTTTACGCCACGCTACGCGACATGCGTCACAATAAGAGCCCTCGTTGGCAAGTTGTTCATCAAATTATCGATTGGCTACCAACACGCTTAATGACTTTAGGCTTCTTATTAGTGGGTAATTTCTCGAAAGCCGCAGCAACATGGCTGAACTCAGTGGGCAACAAACCACAAAACAACTTCATAGCCCTGACCAAAGTTGCTGAGCTTGCCGATGACCTCACTGCTCCGACCACCACCGCACTCGTTAAGCGTAACTTCTTGTTATATATCGTTTTCGTGGCGTTATTGACGATTGGTGGTTGGCTGTAAGCGGAATCTGTTTGGTTTTTTCGCGTCACTGATCTAAAATGCTGGTCTATTGGTATGACCAAAAAGCAAAAGCGTTATTCGTTATTGGTTGCTCGTTACTCGAAGTACCACTGACGAATAACGACTAACGAATAACCAGTAACGGGTTTTCTATGACTTTCCAGCGCATACAACAGACCAAACTTTCCGATGTCATCATGGAGCGCATCGAAGCCATGATCGTCGACGGCACGCTCGAAGCTGGAGCGCGGTTGCCGTCTGAGCGCGATCTCGCGGCACAGTTCTCGGTGTCACGCCCAAGTTTGCGCGAAGCCATTCAAAAACTCGAAGCGCGCGGCTTAGTTGAGCGACGTCAAGGCGGCGGTACGTACGTGTGCGATAACATGCAAGAGCGTGTTGCCGAACCTTTGCTAGACTTACTGGCGCAACATCCAGAATCACAATTTGATTTGCTTGAGTTTCGTCATGCGCTTGAAGGCATCTCTTCTTATTATGCAGCGATGCGCGGCACGGCTACTGATATTGAAGCCATCAACGCAGCATTTGAGAAGCTACAGCAAGACCCCGGCGCGGAGCTTGCCGCACAGGCGCAGGCACTGACCGAGTTTAATTTGCGAATTACCGAAGCCTCGCACAATGTGATCCTATTGCACTTGGTACGCAGTATGCTGCCATTGTTGCAGAAAAATATTCAGCAAAACCTGCAGGACCTCGCGCACAAGCCCGGCGTCATGCAGCAGTTACATGAACATCGGCAGCAAATAGTTGCTGCCATCACGGCTGGTGAACCCGAACAGGCGCGAGAAGCTTGTCATCAGTTGCTAGCCTATATTGAACATGCGTTGCTCGCCTCGAATCGTGAACAATCACGAATTCAGCGTTCGCTACGCCGAACTCAGCAAGGGTAAGGACAGAAGTATGACTGACCATTTAAAAGACGACATCGACCCGCAAGAAACGCGCGAGTGGCTTGAAGCCCTCGAGGTCGTGTTGGAAGAAGACGGCCCCGAGCGTGGCCATTTCTTGCTTGAAAGTCTGATTGAGAAAGCGCGCCGCAGTGGTGCGTACTTGCCATATAACGCAACGACAGCGTACTTGAACACCATTCCAGCAAGCCAAGAGCCAACCATGCCAGGCGACCGCACAATTGAAGCGCGTATTCGTGCGGCGATTCGCTGGAACGCTTTGGCAATGGTATTGCGTGGTTCGAAGAAAGAACTCGAGCTTGGCGGTCATATTTCAAGTTTCGCATCGTCGGCCATGTTATACGATGTCGGCTTTAACCATTTCTTCCGTGCACCGACTGATCAAGACGGTGGCGACTACCTGTTTGTTCAGGGCCACGTGTCGCCGGGAATTTATGCGCGAGCCTACTTGGAAGGTCGCATTAGCGAAGAGCAATTGAATAACTTCCGTCAAGAAGTTGATGGTAAAGGCGTACCTTCTTATCCGCATCCACATTTGATGCCTGATTTTTGGCAGTTCCCAACGGTATCAATGGGCTTAGGTCCAATTCAAGCAATCTATCAAGCACGCTATCTGAAATATTTAACTGATCGTGGCATTAAAGATTGCTCGAACCAACGCGTTTACTGCTTCTTAGGTGATGGCGAAGTCGATGAGCCAGAAAGCTTGGGTGCAATTGGCCTAGCAACGCGCGAAGGTCTCGATAACCTGACCTTCATCGTCAACTGTAACTTACAGCGTTTGGATGGTCCGGTACGTGGTAACGGTAAAATCATTCAAGAACTTGAAGGTACCTTCCGAGGCGCTGGCTGGGAAGTTATTAAAGTAATTTGGGGCCGTTACTGGGATCCATTGCTGTATCGCGACACCGAAGGCAAGCTTGCACAAATCATGCAAGACAGCGTTGACGGTGAGTATCAGAACTATAAAGCAAAAGGTGGCGCGTATACCCGTGAGCATTTCTTCGGTAAAACAGAAGAAACCAAGGCCATGGTAGCGAACCTCACCGACGAAGATATCTGGCGCTTAAATCGTGGTGGTCACGACCCAATGAAAGTGTATGCGGCTTATCATAAAGCAGTAAACACCAAAGGTCGCCCGCAAGTTATTCTTGCGAAAACCGTCAAAGGCTACGGTATGGGTGCCGCTGGTGAAGGTAAAAACATTGCCCACCAGGTGAAGAAAATGGATATGGACGCGATCAAACACTTCCGTGATCGTTTCAATATTCCAATCAAAGACAGCGAACTTGAAGATATTCCATTGTACAAGTTCCCAGAAGACAGCGACGAAATGAAGTACATGCGCGAGCGCCGTGAAGCGCTTGGTGGCTTCATGCCGAAGCGCCTGCCGAAAACTGATGTTGAGCTCGAAATTCCGTCGCTGAAAGCATTTGAAGCCGTAACGAAAGGCTCAGGTGACCGTGAAATCTCAAGTACCATGGCATTTGTACGTGTGCTAACGGCGTTGTTGAAAGACAAGAAAATTGGTCAACGTATTGTCCCAATTATTCCTGACGAAGCGCGTACTTTTGGTATGGAAGGCTTGTTCCGTCAAGTGGGTATTTACTCCAGCCAAGGCCAGAAGTATCAGCCGCAAGACGCTGATCAAGTTGCGTACTATCGCGAAGATAAGAAAGGCCAAGTATTGCAAGAAGGTATCAACGAGCTTGGCGCAATGGCGTCATGGGTAGCAGCAGCAACCAGCTACTCAACCAACAATGAGCCGATGATTCCGTTCTACATCTATTACTCTATGTTTGGTTTCCAACGTGTGGGTGATTTGGTGTGGGCTGCAGGCGATAGCCAAGCGCGCGGCTTCTTGGTCGGTGGTACTGCCGGTCGTACAACCTTGAACGGTGAAGGTTTGCAGCACCAAGATGGTAGCAGCCATATCTTGTTTAACACGGTACCAAACTGTATTACTTATGACCCAACCTACGGTTATGAAGTAGCCGTTATTGTGCAAGATGGCTTGCGCCGTATGTATGGTGAACAAGAAAACGTGTTCTACTATCTCACTGTTATGAACGAGAAACTACCAACAGCCAGAAATGCCAGAAGGTGTTGAAGAAGGCATTGTGAAAGGTATTTACGAGTTCGAAACTGTGAAAGCCTCAGGGAAAGCGAAAGGTGAAGTGCAATTGGTTGGCTCTGGCACCATATTGCAGCAAGTTCGCGAAGCAGCGAAATTGTTGGCCGATGACTTCGGCATTACCGCTAAGGTCTACAGCGCCACCTCATTTAACGAATTGGCGCGTGACGGTTATGACGTTGAGCGTTACAACATGTTGCACCCAGGTAAGAAGCAGAAAACTGCATATGTCACTGAGGTATTGAGCAAAGCGAAAGGCCCAACTATTGCTGCAACGGATTACATGAAGCAATACGCTGACCAAATTCGTGCATGGGTGCCAACGCCTTATCGCGTGTTAGGTACTGATGGCTTCGGTCGTTCAGATAGCCGTGAAAACTTACGTCGTCACTTCGAAGTGAACGCGCAATACATTGCTGTAGCTGCGCTGACTGAGCTGGCGAAAGCGGGCGATATCGATGCCAAGGTGGTTGAAAAGGCCATCAAAGATTTCGGCATTGATACCAATAAAATCAACCCACTGTACGCGTAAGCAACGGGAGCGGAGGCAATAATGGCAGATTTAAAAGAAGTAAAAGCCCCCGATGTGGGCGGTGATGAAGTTGAAGTCATCGAGATTCTAGTCAACAAAGGCGATAGCGTTGAAGCGGAAGATTCGCTAATTACCGTCGAGAGCGACAAAGCATCGATGGATATTCCCGCGCCATTTGCAGGCGTAATCGCCGAAATGAAAGTCAAAGTTGGCGACAAGATCAAAGAAGGCGACCTTTTAGCGATGTTTGAAGCCGCCGCCGAGTCGGTGTCTGACACCGCGCAAGCGGGGTCTGACACCCAATCTACCGGCTCAGCAGAAGAAGATGAATCACCAGCCGAAGCTGAATCAGCCGATGAAGGCAAGCCAGCCGACGAAGGCAAGCCAGCAAACAACGACAAGTCAGCAGGCGAGAAAAAGCTCATCGAAGTCACAGTCCCAGACATCGGCGAAGATGGTGAAGTTGACGTTATTGAGGTGCTCGTTAGCGAAGGCGACGAAATTAATGCTGAAGATGGCTTGATCACGCTCGAAACTGACAAAGCAACCATGGACGTACCAAGCCCAGAAGCAGGTGTGGTGAAATCGGTGGAAGTGAAAGTCGGCGACAAAGTCAAACAAGGCTCACTCGTTGTAATGCTCGAAGTATCGACTGGCTTGGTGTCTGACACCGCGCCAGCGGGGTCTGACACCCAATCTCAAGGCTCAGCAGACGCAGAAAAATCTCCAGCCAAAGCCGATTCATCAGAATCAGGCAAGAGTGAAGACAAATCAGCAGAACGCAAACCGCCTGTCCCAGATCACCCGCTGGACAAGAAGTCTAAAGCGGAAGGCTTGGCGTATGCATCACCTGCGGTACGCCGCTTAGCCCATGAGTTCGGTGTTGATTTGAACCGAGTGAAAGGCTCAGGCCGCAAAGAACGCATCTTAAAAGAAGACGTGCAAGAGTATGTGAAGTACGAGTTGTCACGTCCAAAAGCAACTGCTTCAAGTGGCGTTGCACAAGGCGCTGGTGGCTTGCAAGTGATAGCGCCACCGAAAGTTGATTTCAGTAAGTTTGGTGAAATTGAAGAAGTGCCATTAACGCGCATTCAGAAAATTTCAGGCCCGAACCTGCATCGCAACTGGGTGACTATTCCACACGTTACGCAATTTGACGAAGCGGATATCACCGAGCTAGAAGCGTTCCGTAAGCAAGAAAACGAACTGCAAGCGAAGAAAAAAGACGGTGTGAAAATCACTCCGTTGGTATTCATCATGAAGGCTGTTGCCAAAGCATTGCGCGAGTATCCAGTATTTAACTCGTCGCTGGCTGAAGATGGCGAGCACCTCATCATGAAGAAATACGTGCATATCGGTATTGCAGTGGATACGCCAAACGGATTGGTGGTTCCAGTGATTCGTGATGTTGATAAGAAAGGTATCTACGAACTGTCTGACGAATTACTTGAAATCAGTGCCAAGGCGCGTGATGGCAAGCTGAAAGCTCAAGACATGCAAGGCGGCTGTTTCTCAATTTCTAGCCTTGGTGGCATCGGCGGTACAGCCTTTACACCAATTGTGAATGCGCCTGACGTCGCAATTTTGGGTGTGTCGAAGAGCGAAATGAAGCCGAAATGGAACGGCAAAGATTTCGAACCACGCTTGATGTTGCCGTTGAGCTTAAGCTATGACCACCGCGTGATTGATGGCGCTGTAGCTGCGCGCTTCAGTGTGTACTTAAGCGCAGTGCTTTCAGATATTCGCAAATTGGTTCTATAAATTAAACAAATGAGCACGGGGCTGTTATAATCAGCCCCAACGTTTTTCCCGAATTCTAACGAGGTTGATATGAGCAAAGAAGTGAAGGCCCAAGTTGTCGTTCTCGGTGGCGGCCCAGGTGGTTACTCTGCAGCATTCCGTGCTGCTGACTTAGGTTTAGAAACCGTATTGGTTGAGCGCTACAGCACCTTAGGTGGCGTGTGCTTGAACGTAGGCTGTATTCCTTCAAAAGCTTTGTTGCACATTGCGAAGCACATTGAAGATGCCAAGCACATGGGCGCTGAAGGCGTTGAATTCGGCGAGCCGAAAATCGACCTCGACAAAATTCGTACCCACAAAGAAAAAGTGATCGGTCAGTTAACCGGTGGCTTAGGTCAAATGTCGAAAATGCGTAAAGTGAAAGTTGTAAATGGCGTGGGCGAATTCGCCAGCGACAAGCAACTGAAAGTGAAAGACGCAGACGGCAACGAAACCGTGGTGAACTTCGAGCACGCAATTATCGCTGCTGGTTCACAATCAATTAAACTGCCATTTGTGCCGCACGACGATGAGCGCATTTGGGATTCAACCGATGCACTAGAACTGCCATTCGTACCAGGTCGCATGTTGATTTTGGGCGGCGGCATCATCGGTTTGGAAATGGGCTGTGTTTACAGCGCATTAGGTGCAAAAGTTGACGTGGTTGAAATGACCGAGCAACTGATTCCACCAGCAGACAAAGACATCATCAAAGCCTTCACCAAGTCGATTTCTAAGAAGTTCGACAACATCATGTTGAACACCAAAGCAGCGAAAGTTGAAGCGAAGAAAGATGGTATTCACGTGACTTTTGAAGGCGACAAAGCGCCTGAGAAACCAGTGAAATATGACGCGGTATTGGTTGCAGTAGGTCGTGCACCGAATGGTAAGAAGCTTGGCGCAGAAAATGCTGGCGTTAACGTGACTGACCGTGGCTTCATTGAAGTTGACAACCAAATGCGCACCAACGTGAAGAACATCTTCGCTATCGGTGACATCGTTGGTCAACCAATGTTGGCACACAAAGCGGTTCACGAAGGTCATGTAGCTGCCGAAGTTATCGCTGGTAAGAAGCACTTCTTCGATCCGAAAGTGATCCCTTCAATTGCTTATACGGATCCTGAAGTTGCATGGGCTGGCTTGACTGAGAAAGAAGCGAAAGAGCAAGGCGTTGAGTACGAAGCAGCCGTATTCCCATGGTCAGCTTCTGGTCGTGCGATTGCGCAAGGCGCAACCGACGGCTTCACCAAGTTGTTGTTCGATAAGAACAACCGCATCATTGGTGGTGCTATTGTTGGTTCTAACGCTGGTGAGTTACTCGGCGAAATCTGTTTGGCTATCGAAATGGGCTGCGACGCAGAAGACATCGCATTGACCATTCACGCTCACCCAACCCTACACGAATCAGTTGGCTTGGCCGCAGAAGTGTTCGAAGGCTCAATCACCGACCTCCCGAACAAGAAAGCGAAAAAGTAACTGCCAAAACCCCGTGACTCACCTCACGGGGTTTTTTCTTTCCCCTCCTGAAATAATTTGCGACAAAAAATCTGCCGAATGCGGTACTTCGCATAGCATTTGTGTTGTGAACAAATGACGCATGGCTTAAGGTAGAAAGGTTATTAAACATTTACTGACAAAGCGATTCGTCAATAAGAAAACGGGGAACCTATGAACAAAGTAAGTACCATTGCGCTGAGCGTCGCGCTCGCGTTAGGTGTAGCTGCATGCTCACCACAACAATCAACTGAACAACAAAACCAGCAGGCCAAGCAAGAGCAACCGCAGCAACAGCTAACGTCAGGCTTGCGTTTAGACGCTTTTAATACCGACGTGCGTCCACAAGATGACTTGTTCCAGTTCGTGAACGGCACTTGGTATGACAATACTGAAATGCCTGCAGATAAGTCACGCATCGGCTCTTTCTTAGAGTTACGTGAGCGCAACCAAGAACGTTTGCGTTCGCTCATTGAAACGGCAGCAGCGAAAGACGCTGAAGCGGGTTCGAATGCACAAAAAATTGGTGATTTCTTTAATAGCTATATGGACGTTGAAAAACTCAACAGCCTTGGCTACACCCCAATTGCAGCGGATTTACAAGCGATTGCCCAAGTAGAAACTCACGCAGATGTCGTAGAGCGCTTTGCTGAACTGGCAAAAATCGGAGTGAGCGGTCCATTTGGTTTTTATGTTTATGGCGACAAAAAGAACCCTGATTACAACGCGTTGTACATGGGACAGTCAGGCTTGAGCTTGCCAGATCGTGACTATTATCTGAAAGACGAAGAGAAATTCGTTGAAATTCGTAACGCTTACAAGGCATACATCAAAGATGTCTTGGCACTAGTTGATTACGAGCAAGCGGAAGCCGCTGCTGATGCAATTTTAGAGCTTGAAACGAAAATTGCCGAGGCGCATTGGAGCCGAGTGCAAAGCCGTGACGCCGAAGCCACCTACAATCCGAAAACTACCGAAGAAATGGTTGCGCTAATGGGTAGCTTTGATTTCCCAACATACGCGAAAATTACCGGTATTGATGTTGCTGACAAATATGTTGTTTCGCAACTGAGCTATTTTGAAACCTTTGGCGACATGTTCGACGATGTTAGCGTTGAAACGTGGAAACACTACATGACGTTACGTACTGTGAATCGTTTCGCATCCGTGTTAACCGAAGAAATTAACGATCGTAACTTTGCATTCTACGGCAAAGTATTACGTGGTACGCCAGAGCAAGAACCGCGTTGGAAGCGTGGTGTTGATGCTACCGATAACGCATTGGGCGAAGTACTCGGCCAACTTTATGTTGAAAAATACTTCCCACCAGCAGCCAAAGCGCGCATGGAAGAGCTCGTTGATAATCTGATTGTTGCCTATGGCGAATCAATTAAAGATCTTGAGTGGATGTCTGAAGAGACTAAACAAAAAGCACTTGAAAAGCTTAGCAAATTCACGCCATACGTGGGTTATCCAAGTGAATGGCGTGATTATTCAGAACTGACTGTAACCGACGACAACTTGGTAGAAAACATCAAGCGTTCTTATGCGTTTGATTATCAAGAAAGCATCTCTGAAATCGGCCAACCGGTGAAAGAAGAAGATTGGGGCATGACACCGCAAACGGTGAACGCTTATTACAGCCCAGTGCGTAATGAGATTGTGTTCCCAGCAGGTATTTTGCAACCACCATTCTTTGATATGGATGCTGAAGATGCCGTGAATTACGGCGGTATCGGCGCGGTTATCGGTCACGAACTGGGTCACGGTTTCGATGACCAAGGTTCGAAGTATGACGGCGACGGTAACCTGAATAGCTGGTGGACGGATGGCGACCGCGAGGCATTTGATGCGCGTGGTGCTCAGTTGGCTGCTCAATATGACGGTTATGAAGTCATTCCTGAAACCTTCATCAACGGTAAATTAACCTTGGGTGAAAACATCGGCGACTTAGCAGGTTTGACCATTGCTTACCGTGCTTACGTGAACTCACTAAACGGCAAAGAATCGCCAGTAATGGACGGTTTTACCGGTGAGCAACGCGTATTCTTAGGTTGGGCACAGGTATGGAAAAACAAAGCACGTGACGAATTCGTTCGTAACCAAGTGCTGAGTGATCCGCACTCGCCAGCTGACTATCGTGTTAACGGCACCGTAGTAAACATTCCAGCGTTCTACGAAGCCTTTGATGTGAAGCCAGGCGATGACTTGTACCTGCCGCCAGAAGAGCGCGTAACTATCTGGTAAGAGAATCTGGTAAGAGCTATTAGCAAGTAATAAAACCCACTTCTGGTAATTACCCCAGAAGTGGGTTTATACTATCTGTCATGCAAACATTATTGAAACTGATGATTATTGTAAGCCTATTGCTAGCGCCGTTCGCGGGGCAAGCAGGTGATGCTATGCCAATGTCACCAGCTCAATCAATGCATCAAATGTCTGATCATGATATGACTGACATGCACGGCAATCATGATTGTTGTGATACCGAACAGGCCCAAGTGACAGTAAGTGCACACTTGGAGTGTGATAATAGCTGTGGCGATTGCCAACATCATTGTAGTTCTTCAGCCAGTGGCCTGATTGCGGCTGTTCAGCTTGAACCCAATCTGACTATCTACGAGCAATGGCCACGCCTGCAAGCTGTGCCGTTGTCACGTCAAGAAGGCCAATTGCGCCCCCCAATGTCTGCCTAATTAAAACTGGTTTCACGCAAGCAGCTTTGTTTGTGCGTTTTAATTATTATTTTGGCAGGTTATCTCATGACAATTTTACGTTTACTAACCGCAGTACTGTGCTTCGCTTTGGTTGTGCCGCAAGGGCATGCGCAAGAGTTTGAGCTCAAACATGACCATAGCGAACAGACCGAAAAATCGAAACAAGCCACTGAATATGTATGCCCAATGCATAGCCATATTGTGAGTGACGAGCCAGGCACATGCCCAATTTGTGGTATGGATCTTGAACCGCGTCAACGTCAAGAAGAGAAGTCGGTACAAGTTAGCGGCAGCATGCAGCAAAACCTCGCCATTCGCACCACCACCGTGCAATACGATACGCTCTGGCGCTATTACCCAACCATTGCGCAAGTGGCTTGGAACGACAATGCGCGCCACCATGTGCACGCCCGAGCGTCCGGCTGGGTTGAAAAGCTTTATGTACGCAGCGAAGGCACACACGTACAACAAGGTGACCGCTTGTATGACATTTACAGTCGTGAGTTAGTGGTCGCGCAACAAGACTTATTACAAGTACTCAGCAACGGCGCAGTGAATGGCCGATTATTGCGTGATGCGAAGCTACGCCTTGAGCTACTTGGCTTTGCCCCGCAGCTCATTAAGGAAATTGAGAAAACCCGTGAAATCATGTACCGCGTGCCGGTTTTTGCACCGCAAGCTGGGGTGGTGACCGAACTGAATGTGGCCGAAGGCATGTATGTTGAGCCGGGCTTGGCTATGTTCACGTTAACCGGCGACGAGAGTTTTTGGTTAATCGCCGATGTACCCGAGCGTTATAGTGATTGGCTGAGCGTTGGTGCCCCAGTTGATGTGACCTTGCCGCAAGCAAACTTAAACGCTTATGAAACCGAGATTGAGTACATTTATCCGTCACTCGATACACAAGCGCGCACACAACGCGTGCGAATTAAATTACCAAACAGCCAAGTCGGCAGTAATTTGTTGGTCGGAATGCAGGCTCAAGTTGAACTCTATGGCGGACCGAAGCGCGAAGCATTAACTGTTCCGCTTAGTAGCTTAATTGTGACCGGCGCCAATAATCGTGTCATGGTGAAAACCCACGACAATACCTTTGAGCAACGCGACGTTCATGTCGGTCTGGTGATTGGCGAGCAAGCAGAGATATTGCACGGTCTTGAAGAAGGCGAACAAGTGGTTGTGTCAGGGCAATTCTTGCTCGACTCTGAAGCGACCTTGTTAAATAGCCGTGCAACGGGTGAACAGGAGGCGACTGATGCTCACGCAAATCATTAATGCCTCACTGCGCAACCGCATGCTGGTATTGATTGCGGCGTTTCTTGCGGCATGGTTTGGTTGGCGCGCTATGACCACCACGCCACTGGATGCTATTCCTGATCTTTCTGATGTACAGGTGATTGTTAAAACGAGTTATCCAGGACAAGCCCCTCAATTGGTAGAAGAACAGGTAACTTGGCCGCTTGCGAATGTGATGCTGGCGGTTCCGGGCGCCTCAGAGGTGCGTGGTTACTCGTTTTTTGGCGATTCCTACTTATATATTCTGTTTGAAGACGGTACCGATATTTACTGGGCGCGCAGTCGTGTGCTTGAGTATTTAAGTCAAGCGCAACAACAACTTCCAACGGGAGTGACCCCGGAGTTAGGGCCCGATGCTAGTGGTGTAGGCTGGGTGTTCCAATATGTACTGACTGATCGCACTGGTAAACATGATCTTGGCCAACTGACCAGCTTACAAAACTGGTTTTTGAAACAAGAACTACAGAGCGTCAGCGGTGTATCTGAAATCGCAACGGTAGGCGGTATGGTACAGGCCTATCAAGTGGTGATTGAACCGCAACGCCTGCAGTCTTACGGGTTAACCATTACCGATATCCGCCAAGCAATACAAACCGCCAATCAAGAGGTGGGTGGCGGCATTGTGGAAATGGCTGAAGCTGAGTTTATGGTGCGCGGCACCGGATACATTCAGTCGCTAGACGATTTGCGTCAGTTGCCGTTGAACGTGCGTAGCGCTGCCGGCAGTGCAATTACTCTTGATGACGTGGCGACTGTGCGTCGCGGACCTTTGAGTCGTCGTGGCATTGCAGAATTGAACGGTGAAGGTGAAGTGGTTGGCGGTATTGTCGTGATGCGCCATGGCGAAAATGCGCTAGCCACCATTGAACGTGTACGCGATAAGCTCAAAACGTTGCAACAAGGGCTGCCAGAAGGCGTCGAAATCACACCAGTGTACGACCGTTCGCAACTGATCGAACGAGCAGTAGATAACTTAACCAATAAGCTCATTGAAGAAATGGCATTTGTGGCGCTTGTCACGGTGTTGTTTTTACTTCACATGCGCTCGGCATTGGTTGCCATTATTACGTTGCCGTTGGCCGTACTCATCAGCTTTATTGTCATGCGATGGTTAGGTATCAATGCCAACATTATGAGCTTGGGCGGTATTGCTATCGCTATTGGTGCGCTTGTTGATGCAGCGATTGTGATGGTAGAAAACGCGCATAAACATCTCGAGCGTTATCGCGAGCAGCACGGTGACGAACCGCGAGGCGCTGAGCACTGGCAAGTCATGGCAAAGGCCACCGCAGAAGTAGGCCCTGCGCTATTCTTGTCGTTGCTGATTATCACCTTGAGTTTCGTGCCAGTATTTGCTCTAGAGCAGCAAGAAGGGCGTCTGTTTGCGCCACTTGCCTATACCAAAACCTTTGCCATGGCTGCTGCTGCATTACTGTCAATTACACTCGTGCCAGTGCTCATGGGCTACTTCGTTCGCGGTAAAATTATCAGTGAACAGCGCAACCCAATCACGCGTCTGTTGGTTGCTGTGTATCGTCCATTACTGAACGTGGTATTGAACTGGCCGCGGTTTACTATTGTCATTGCAATACTGGCGGCGGTAAGTGCTTACTATCCGTACAGTAAGCTTGGCAGCGAGTTTATGCCAACGATGCAAGAAGGCGATTTACTGTACATGCCGACAACGATGCCGGGCATTAGCCCCGCGGCGGTCGGCAAATTACTGCAACAAACCGATCGACTCATTAAGCAAGTACCTGAAGTCGATACCGTGTTTGGTAAAACAGGTCGTGCAGAAACGGCAACCGATCCAGCGCCGTTAACCATGTTGGAAACCACTATTCAGTTAAAGCCGCAAAGTGAATGGCGCGAAGGTATCACCATTCACGACATCATCGCCGAGCTTGATGCAACCGTGCGCGTGCCAGGCATTACCAATGCGTGGGTACAACCGATCAAGACACGTATTGATATGCTCTCAACAGGGTTGAAAACGCCTCTGGGGTTAAAAATTGCGGGACCTGAATTAAGCGAAATTCAGCGTATTGGCGCTGATCTTGAACAACGTCTGCAAAACGTTAAGGGAATCAAATCTGTTTTTGCTGAACGCCCAGCGAGTGGTCGTTATATCGAAATTCGTCCTGATCTTACCAAAGCGGCGCGTTACGGATTGAGTCAAGCGGATATTCAAACCGCCATTCAATTTGGTATCGGTGGTGCGACAATTGCAGAAACCGTTGAAGGGACTGAACGCTACCCAATCACGTTACGTTATCCACGTGCTGAGCGCGACCATGTTGAACGCTTGAAAACGCTACCATTGGTTAGTCAAGATGGCGCTTGGGTCACGCTTGAGCAGGTTGCGAGTGTGGAAGTGACCGAAGGGCCGGCGATGATCCGTAGTGAAAATGCGCGTCCTACTGGTTGGATTTTCGTCGATGTTGCCGATGATGTTGCCGTTAGTGATGTCTTAGCAGCGGCTCAACCTGTGGTGAGTGAGTACCAACTGCCACCGCGTTATAGCGTGAGTTGGTCGGGGCAGTATGAATCGATTGAACGTGTACAAGCCAAACTCAAAGAAGTCGTACCGGTGACCCTCGCGGTTATTTTGATTTTGCTGTATCTGACATTCCGCTCATTTAAACAAGCGGTGTTGATTATGGCAACGTTACCACTCGCACTGGCTGGTAGCCTCTGGTTTATCTGGCTGCTTGGTTACAACCTATCGATTGCCGTCGTCGTCGGTATGATTGCGTTGGCAGGCGTTGCCGCCGAGTTCGGCGTGGTGATGCTGTTGTATCTGAACAATGCATGGCGCGATAGTCAATCACGTTCTGAGCAAGGTTTGCATGATGCGATTATGGAAGGTGCGGTACAACGAGTGCGCCCGAAGGCCATGACAGTGATCACCATCATTGCCGGGTTGCTACCAATCATGTTAACCCATGGTACCGGTAGCGAAGTGATGCAGCGCATTGCCGCACCAATGATCGGCGGCATGGTCGCCGCACCATTATTAAGCCTATTCGTGCTACCAGCTGTCTATTGGCTCTACCACCGTTACAAACTTCGAATAACCAATAACGTTTAAAGCAGCACTTGCCACCCTTGCGGTGGCTGAACCTCTCGAAGTTGTTTATGTACAGCATCAGCCACATCGGGCTTCAAGTGATTAATCCAAACTCGGCGGGGCTGCTTATGCAGCCCTTCCAATAACTGCAAGCATAACTGCGGTGTAAGATGACAAGACTGGTGGGCAATCGCTTCGAGCTCATTCGGAAATGAACATTCGAAAATGATGTCATCGAGCGAGCCTAGGGCGTTGATATTCTCAATCACGCTCTCGGCATACCCCGTATCGGCCACAAACGCTGTGGTTTGGTTGTCTTTGCGAATAGCAAAACCGAACGTGGGTACGGTGTGATAGGTTCGAAATGGCTCGATGCACACATCATCAATCCAAATTTGTTCACCGGCATTGATTTCTTGTAGACGCAACAGCGGTTTTTCTTTTGACGGCAACTCGCGCATATCCGGCCAAATCACCCAATTAAAAACATGTTCGCGAATGGCTTCTAAGGTGTCCTGCGAGCCATAAACAGTAACCGGCGTACCAGCATCGGCAACATTAAATAGATTACCCAGCAACATCGGTAAACAGCAGATATGATCGCTGTGGCTATGGCTTAGAAAAATATGGCGCACCTGCTGCATTTGTTTCAGCAACAGTTGCGTGACGCCTGTACCGGCATCAATCAAGATCGATTCATTCACTTGCAAGCAAGTGCTGCCAGTGAGACCACCTAAGCCACCACTGGCACCTAACGCATGAATGTTCATTTAACGCGCATCACCAAAGCATACATGACAGGAACCACCACCAAGGTTAACAGGGTGGCGAAGCCGAGGCCGAACATGATAACCACTGCCATGCTGACAAAAAAGTCGTCAAACAACAATGGGATCATACCAACAATCGTGGTTGCTGCCGTCATCGTAACTGGCCGCACGCGGCTGACTGAGGCATCGACCAAAGCCTGCAACGCCTCTTTGCCGGAGTGCAATTCCACGCGAACTTGCTCGAGTAACACCACGCCGTTCTTAATCAACATGCCAGATAGACTCAAGAAGCCGAGTAATGCCATAAACCCAAACGGCTGATTCGTCAGTACAAGGCCTAAGGTGACGCCAATCACACTTAAAGGTACGGTAGTCCATAATACACCGGCCTGGCGAATCGAACTAAACAGCAGCACCGTGATGATAAACATCACTAAAAACGCCAGTGGCAGTGCTTGGAAGATAGCGCCGGTTGCTTTATTGGAGGCTTCAAACTCGCCGCCCCACGTCAGTTCATATCCGGCCGGTAATTCAATGGCTTCAATAGCCGGTCGAACACGTGCAAGCACCATAGCTGGAGTTTCTTCACCAAAAATATCATGATCAGCCATCACCGTAATAGTGCGTTTGCGGTCGCGGCGTATAATCAAATTATCCTCTGCCAATAACGTCACGTCACGTACCACCTGACCTAATGGCACGTGCTGCTGTAACGCTGAGCTATACACTTGCAGTTCTTGCCAGTTATCGATATCGCTGCGCTCGTTGGCTGGCGCCCGCACAACAATCGGTAACAACTCCGTACCGTCGCGATAAACTCCAACAGTTTGCCCTGTGAAGTTACGTTTCAGTACATCGTCGACATCTGATTTGGTGATGCCAAGCCGGCGTGCTGCCGCTTCATTAAAATCGGTTTCTAAAACTTTAGTACGCTGACGCCAGTTATCGCGCAAATTGCGAACGCCCGAGTCGTGCGCCAATACGTCTCGCGCTTGCGCGGCAAGTTGACGTAACACAACGGGGTCTGGACCACTGAAACGCGCCTCAATCTTAGCGGTCTGCGTAGGGCCCATTTCGAGCGGCTTCATTTTGTACTCAACATCCGGCTGCTCAGCGCGCAAATAATCTTCGAAATCGAGCAGAATCTGCTCCAGTTGTTCTGTGTTTTGTGCCCGCAGAATCAGTTGGGCATAACTCTCATAGGATTTTTCCACCATATACGTGAGCGTAAAACGGGGGGCTCCCTGACCAATCGTTGCTGCCGAGAATACCAATCCTTCGTTGTCAGCTTTTTCATTTAGGTAGTGCTCAAGCTGTTTGACTTGCTGGGCTGTGGCACGAATGTCGGTGCCTTGCGGATACCACAAATCAATAAACGCCATGGGTGTCGTGCTTGGTGGAAAGAACGATTGTTTAATGGTGGTGAAGCCATACCCAGCCACAACCAACAACAGCAACATCACCGCAATCGTGGTTTTGCGCCACGCTAAAAAACGGTGCAGCATCACACGATAACCGCGAAACACCCAGTGGTTATAAACATGATCGTCGTCTTCTGGCTGTTCGCGAGCCGAGCGGGCGCGAGCGTCTTTGCGGAAAAGAATATTCCCTAAGAACGGCGTCAACGTAATCGCGGTAAACCAACTCAGCAGCAGTGAAATAAACAACACCCAAAACAGCGAGTTCGCGTATTCACCGCTGGCATCGCGAGACAGCCCAATTGGTGCGAACGCGATCACGGCAATAGCTGTGGCGCCAAGTAGCGGCCAGATATTCTGCTGCACAACATCACTAGCTGCTTGAATACGTGATAATCCACGGCGAACGCCAACCAGCATGCCTTCGGCAATCACAATCGCGTTGTCAACCAACATACCCAATGCAATGATCAACGCCCCGAGTGACACCCGCTGCAACTGAATATCCATTAAATACATAAAGATAAAGCTACCCAGTACCGTAATCAGCAGCACACCGCCAATGAGAACACCTGAGCGCAGGCCCATCGTTAGAAGTAGCGCAATAACCACAATCACAACTGCTTCAGCAAGATTGATGAGGAAATTATTGACCGAGTTATCAACTTCCGACGGTTGGTCATAAATTTTATCAACCTGCATGCCCACCGGCTGTGCAAAGCGAAGCTCTTCAAGCTTCGCCATAACCCTCGCACCAACTTCAACCACGTTCACATCTTCAGCAAAAGACAACGCCAGCCACAGCGAATCACGTCCGTTGTAACGCACTAAATGGGTTGGAATTTCTTGGTATTCGCGCGTTACCGTTGCCACGTCACGTAACAAGATACGCTCGTCGGCACCAGGGTTACTAATCATCAAATTCGCAAGTTCATCCACGCTGTCAAATTCGCCGCTGGTTTGTAGACGAATTCGCTCTTTGCCAACTTGCACTCTGCCGGCGTCACTGACAGCATTTTGTGTCTGGAGTAGATTCACCAATTGTTGCGGGGGAATGCCGAAATTTGCGAGCTTTTCGCGCGAAACTTCAACAATCACCTGCTCATTCTGCTTGCCGGAAACCATGACTTTGCCAACACCTTTCACCAGCACGAGTTCACGGCGCAAATAATCGGTGTAGTCAGCAATATCTTGATAACTATAACCGTCACCGCTAATCGCAAAGGTCATACCGTACACATCGGCAAAATCATCTTTCACCATCGGCTCGCCACTACCTGGCGGTAAGGTTTTGCGCGCATCATTCACCTTTCGGCGCAATTCATCCCATACCTGCGGCATTTGATGTTTGCGCAAGGTACTGTGCATCTCAATCATGATTTGGCTTAAGCCCGGCTGCGACACCGAGGTAACATGATCGACATAACTCAACTCTTGAATGGCATTTTCAAGCCGATAAGTGACTTCTTCTTCAACTTGTTGTGCAGTGGCGCCGTGGTACTGCGTAATCACCATCGCTTGTTTTAGCGTAAATTCAGGATCTTCTAATCGCCCAATATTTTGCAGAGCAACCAAACCACCTAAAAACAGAATTAGCAACAGCATCCAACTGGTGGTGCTGCGCTTCATACTGAAGCGAGCAATATTTATCACAGACCACGCTCCTTCACCCAAGGACGCACGCGCTGCTTGTCAGAAATGGCATGCACACCAGCAATGACAATTTGCTCACCTGCCTCAAGCCCTTCAATGATTTCTGCGCCGCGATTGGTTAGCGCACGTACGGTCACTTCACGCTGATTCACACGTTGCGTTTTTGCGTCATAAACCCAAACAAAATGGCCGTGCTCAGGTGCCTTTGTGCTTGGTGAGAACAATGCCGAGGTAGGCACGATCAATGCCGCATCGCGTTGCTGAGAGACAGCCTGCGCATCAACGGACACCATCGCCGACATACCTGGCAATACATTCAGATTTTCTGGTGTTGGTAGGGTAAACACGACCTTGTAGGTGTTAGTAGCAGGATCCGCTGTGGTATCCCACTCTTTTAACGTCGCCTTAAATTTAAGCTCGGGCGCCGCTGCAAAAATCACATCCGGCTGGTAATTCGTGTTGCGTTGAACACGAGCGAACAAACCTTCAGGCACCCGAATACTGACATCAATTGCATTGTTCATTTGTAACGTGGCAATTGCCCGTTGCGGTTGCACGGTTTCATAGCGTTCCACAAAAACATGTGCAATGGTGCCTGCAAAAGGCGCTCGTAACTCGGTATACCGCACATTGGCTCGCGCTGTTTCGAGGTTTGCCCTTGCTACCTCTAAATTCGATTTCACTTCATCAAACTGTTGCGGAGAAATAACGCCTTGTTCTACCAAATTTTCAGTACGACGAAATTGTGCCTGCGCCAACTCAAACCGCGCCTGAGCTTGGTCTAACACCAGCTGATAATCGGTCGGGTCAAGTTTGGCAATCAATTCGCCTTGCTTCACTTCGTTACCAGCCTTCACCGGAAATTCAGTAATTTCACCACCAACTCGAAATGCCAATTGCGCGACCTGCGCAGCCTCTACCACCGCCGGGAATTGCCGTAAACGCTGGTCATCAGAAAAATTCACCGTATGAAGTTTCACTGGCTGCACAATTTCCTCGCGCGCCGCTGTCTCGGCGACATCACCGCAGCCAACGAGGTTAGCGAGCAGGGCGGCCACGCCGGTGAGTAGTAAAGCCTGAATACGCATAAATTCTCCTTGATTAAACGTTATTCGTTATTCGTTAATCGTTATTCGTTAATCGTTATTCGTTAGTTTGGCTCGCTCGATAAATTAAATACGAATTAGCTCACTTCTGTGTGTGCTATTTTTTGTGTTTCGTGTTTCGTGTTTCGTGTTTTTGCTTTTTCGAATAACGAATAACCAATAACGATTAACGCATTGTAGCCTTTCTCATATTAATTTATATTGAATTAATCTTGACTACATATTCAGATAAACTTAATAAGATAGTGCCTTATGGATTGTGCCTTATGAAAATACAGCAGCTACAAATGCTCAATGCGTTGAGTGAAACCGGCACATTGCAAGGAGCCGCTGAGCAGCTACACCGAACGCAAGCTGCTGTCAGTATGGCACTTAAAAAGCTTGAGGACGAGGCAGGTTTTCCGCTATTTGACCGTGATGGTTATCGTTTGAAGCTCACCGCTTTTGGCGAACAGTTTCTGCGACAGGCGCGAGAGGTACTCAGGCAACAGCAACGGCTTCAAAGTTTGACGCAACAACTGCGCGAAGGAGCCGAGCCGCTGCTGCGCATTTCCTATGATCATACCTGTGCTCCGGCGAGTTTATTTAAGGCAATGCGCGCCGTGCAAGAGCGTTATCCGGCAACCGATTTATTACTCAATGGCGAAGCACAACTTCGTTCGTTGCGTGCCGTACGCGAAGGGGAAGCCGATTTGGCATTAACGCCATGGCTGCCAGTGTTTCGTCAACATGGCGACTTTGAAACCAAACTCGTGCGGCCCTTTGAACTGTTAGTGGCAATGTCGCCTAGTTTAGCCGCCAAATATGGTTTGCCTAAACAACGCCGAGACTTACTCGATATCCCCATGCTCATGCCGCAAAATCAAGATGTCGGTATTAACCTCGATAGAATGATTCGGATGCCGGGGCAACAGCGCATACGCGTGAATGACTCCATTGCACAACGTGAACTTCTTGTCGCTGGAATGGGGTGGGGCATTGTGCCTGGCGATATTATTGTGGATGAGCTGGCGCGCGGCGATCTGATTCGCATCGACATTCCAGATTTCATTAATCAGGTTCATTTAGAGGTGCATTTGGTGCGTTCAGCAGAGCGAATCGCCGGCCCCGCCGCCCAAATAATTTGGGACCACTTTTGAAGAGCGTTGTTCGTTATTCGTTAGTCGTTATTCGAAAAGCTAAACACGAAACACAAAGGCTAGCGCACAGAAAAACGAGTAAACTTGAATCAGAGCTATCGAGCGAGCCAAATTCACGAGTAACCAATAACGATTAACGAAAAACGAATAACGAAGTTAAACGAGTTTCTTCCAGATTAAACGCGGCTTCGGCTCTGGAATATAAATAGCGTAACCGAATTGTGTTCGAAGCTCCGTACCGCTGTTTTGCAAACTCAATAGAGATTCGCTTTTAATATCACTTGCGGTTTCGTTGCGAATGTCATTGCGCGCAACATCAACACTATGATCCCAGCTACCGACGGCGCGCTCTGCAGAATAAACAAAGCGATACACTTGCATATTAGCTGATTCAACAGATTCAGCTGCGACAGGTGCTGCAGATGTTATTGCTGCAGCTAAAAAAAGACCTTTCAAAATGGATGTGTTCATGACTAATCCCCCCACGAGATGTCATGTATTAAGATAGTCTAAAACTGTGAAAGGTTTATGTCACAATTGTAAATAATCGTTACTGGTTGTTCGTTATTGGTTATTCGTGTGCTTGGCTCTCTGGATAGATTAAATACGAATTAGCTCACTTCTGTGTGCGTTAGCTTTGGTGTTTCGTGTTTCGCTTTTTCGAATAACGAATAACGAATAACGTTTTTGCACTTCATTCACAGCTTTTATCGCAAAGATTGATGCATATATCCTCTTATGAATTTAATTCAGCCACAAAACCTCGTATAATTCCGCGCACTTTTAAACCGCAACAGCAAAAGGGGTACCCAGTGCTGCAAGAATATCGTAAGCATGTCGAAGAGCGGGCCGCAGAAGGCATTCCGCCAAAACCACTGACAGCAGAGCAAGTTGCTGATTTAGTAGAATTATTGAAGAACCCACCAGCCGGTGAAGAAGATTTCTTGGTTGAGCTCATTTCTGAGCGCGTTCCTCCTGGCGTTGACGAAGCGGCGTACGTTAAAGCAGGCTTCTTGTCAGCCATCGTCAAAGGCGAAACCAGCAGCCCAGTTATTAGCAAAGATGCCGCGGTATCATTGCTTGGTAACATGCATGGCGGTTACAACATCGTGACATTGGTAGAGCTATTAGATGACGCAGAACTAGGCGAGCTAGCTGCGGCAGAATTAAAGCACACGTTGTTGATGTTTGATGCCTTCCACGACGTGGAAGAGAAAATGAAAAACGGCAATGCGTTGGCGAAAGAAGTCATTGAATCATGGGCTGATGCCGAGTGGTTCACAAGCCGTGACGAAATGCCTGAAGCCATTAAAGCGACCGTATTTAAAGTAACAGGCGAAACCAACACGGACGATTTGTCACCAGCACCAGATGCATGGTCGCGTCCAGATATTCCTTTGCACGCCAAAGCCATGTACAAAATGCCTCGCGAAGGCGTGACTGATGCGGCGAAGCAAATTGAAGAGCTGAAGCAAAAAGGTCACCCAGTAGCGTTCGTCGGTGACGTTGTTGGTACCGGTTCATCACGTAAGTCAGCGACGAACTCAGTACTTTGGTTCATCGGCGAAGACATGCCAGGCACGCCAAACAAGCGCGCTGGCGGTATTTGTATTGGTGGCAAAGTTGCACCAATCTTCTTCAACACCATGAAAGACGCAGGCGCGTTGGTGTTTGAAGCTGACGTTGAAAAAATGAACATGGGTGATGTGATCACCATTTACCCATATGCCGGCAAAATTGAAAATGAAGCGGGCGACATTATCGCTGAGTACGACTACGCATCACGCGTGATTCTTGATGAAGTTCGTGCTGGCGGTCGTATTAACCTGATCATCGGTCGTGGTTTGACTGAAAAAGCGCGCGAATCTTTAGGAATGGGTCCATCTGATCTGTTCTTGAAGCCCGAGCAACCAGCAGATACTGGCAAAGGTTATACCTTAGCGCAGAAGATGGTTGGTAAAGCTTGTGGTATGGAAGGCGTGCGTCCTGGTACTTATTGCGAACCGAAAATGACGACTGTTGGTTCACAAGATACCACCGGACCAATGACCCGTGACGAGTTGAAAGACTTAGCATGTTTAGGCTTTACCGCTGATTTGACCATGCAGTCATTCTGTCACACGGCAGCTTATCCGAAGCCAGTGGATATTGAAACTCAGCATACGTTGCCTGACTTCATTATGAACCGTGGTGGTGTTAGCTTGCGTCCAGGCGACGGTATCATCCACAGCTGGTTGAACCGTATGTTGTTACCAGACACCGTTGGTACTGGTGGTGACTCACACACCCGTTTCCCATTGGGTATTTCATTCCCAGCGGGTTCAGGCTTAGTCGCTTTCGCAGCAGCCACTGGTGTGATGCCGCTGGATATGCCTGAATCAGTTTTGGTGCGCTTCAAAGGCGAAATGCAGCCAGGTATTACATTACGTGACTTAGTACACGCCATTCCTGCGTTCGCAATCAAAGAAGGCTTACTAACTGTTGAAAAACGCGGTAAGAAGAACATCTTCTCTGGTCGCATTCTTGAAATTGAAGGTTTAGATCACTTAACGGTTGAGCAAGCGTTCGAATTATCAGACGCGTCAGCAGAGCGTTCAGCTGCAGGTTGTACCATCAACTTGTCAGAAGAGTCTGTTGCTGAGTACTTGCGTTCAAACATCACTATGTTGCGTTGGATGATCAACGAAGGCTACGGTGATTCACGTACGCTTGAGCGTCGTGCGCGTAAGATGGAAGAGTGGTTAGCGAACCCGCAATTAATGCGTGCTGATGCTGACGCCGAATACACGGCAGTGATTGAAATTGATTTGGCAGATATCAAAGAGCCAATCGTTTGTTGCCCGAACGACCCAGACGATGCGAAATTCTTAAGCGAAGTTGCTGGCGATAAAGTTGACGAAGTGTTCATTGGTTCATGTATGACCAACATCGGTCATTTCCGTGCCGCCGGTAAGTTACTTGAGAAGAACACCCAAGAGCTGAACACGCGTTTGTGGATTGCACCACCAACGAAGATGGACGAAGCGCAGTTACGTGAAGAAGGTTACTACAACATCTATGCGAACAACGGCGTACGTACTGAAATGCCAGGCTGTTCACTGTGTATGGGTAACCAAGCACGTGTCGAGGCAGGCACAACGGTGTTGTCGACTTCAACGCGTAACTTCCCGAATCGTTTAGGTGATGGTGCCAACGTGTACTTAACTTCAGCGGAATTAGCTGCGGTAGGCGCTATCTTAGGCAAATTGCCAACGCCTGCAGAGTACATGGAATACGCACAAGACATTAACGCCATGGCTGGCGAAGTTTACAAGTACTTGAACTTCGATCAGATGGACGCTTTCCGCGAGGCAGAAGCCGCCGCCAAAGCCAACATCATCCCAACCATTAACGTAGCGTAATGTTAACGTAGCATAACGTTAGTCTTGAAAAGGAGCTCTCCCCGAGCTCCTTTTTTTTCTCAAAAATTTCAACCCCTTAAACAAAAGTTATAAATTTCGCTTGCCATAACTCAATCTTTGCATAATCTTAACGTTAGCTGTTCGTTCAGCGATAAGATGTAAAACAACAACAATAATTTCAGCTCACGGAGAGCTCCCATGAATAAGATTAAACTCGCCATCGTGGCACTTACCGCCCTTGTTTTAAGCGCTTGCGCAATGGGGCCACAACTTGCTCAGCCTTACCAATTAACCGCACCTCCAGCCATTCAAGATAATAGTGGCGAATACATGAGCCCTTATACATCAGACGGCGTTCTAGCCGAATGGGTCAACAATGCCCGTAATGCAGAAATGGGGGCCGCAATTGGTGGTATGGCAGGCGCATATGCTGGGCAAAAACTTGCCGAAAACATCCCATTTATTGGTGGTTGGTTAGGTCAAGAAATTGGTAATACTGTCGGACGCGAAATCGCACTAGAAATGGCCGGTGGCGAAGAAGTTATTCGCGGTACTTCTGATATTTCATTTAATAGCCTAGAAGAGTTATCTGTGTGGATGTACGTGACCCATTCAGCGCACCCTCATTATCAAGATGCGCTGGAATCAGTCATGTCGATATACCCAGAGATGAAAACCGCATATACCCAGGCGCTGTATCAAGCGTCGGCACAAGCTGGTTTTTAATCACACATTAGCTATTTAGAAAAAGGCATTTGTTATGAAATATCTTGTCATGACAGCGGCGTTAGCAAGCACAATGGTGCTTGCCGGCTGCTCTAGCACTACTATTGATAATAGCGCTGGCCGCGCAACCGTTTATGAAGATGCACGCTCACCTGGCAAAGTTCAGGGCGTTGGCGTTGAATCGCAGGACATCATGGCTGTTACCGACCAAATGATGCGCGATATGTTGAGTAATCCTCAGCTTGTCAGTCGCGAAGTTGCACCTCGAATCATTATTGATAGCCAGTACTTCACCAACGAAAGTTCATCTCGCATCAACAAAAACATGCTCACCGATCGTTTACGTATCAATTTAAACCGTGCCTCAAATGGCCGTTTAGTTTTCGTCGGTCGTGAATATGCCGACATGGTAGAAAAAGAGCGTGAACTGAAACGCATGGGCGTTGTTGACGGTGGCACGATTCGTACCACCCAAGCAACAGCTGGCGCTGATTATCGTTTAGTGGGTCGCATCATGTCACTTGATGCCATGGACACACGTAGCCAAGAACGTTCTCGGTATCATCAAATCACCTTTGAATTAGTTGACCTTGAACTCGGAACCTATGTCTGGAGTGGCATGTATGAATTCCAAAAAACTGCACAAGACGACGTTATCTATCGCTAGTGCAGCGTTGGTATTGGCGTTGGCAGGGTGTACCAGCACCGGCCCGACGCAATACCAGCCATTAGCACTGAATGCGCAAGAACAAGACGCGGTTACGGATAAGCCGGCTTATTTACAGCCGCTTTATCGAAAACTGTTTGAAGAAGGGAAGCGCAACGAAGTTTTAAACCGAATGGAGATTGGTACAGCTGCGTTTTATCGAGGTGACCTTGATTTAGCGCGTGAAAACTTTGATGCGGCGTTGGAAACCATTGAAACAGTGTATGCAGATAACGAAGCGGCAACGCAAGCTCGTAGTCTGTGGCACGAAGAGGGCCGTAAAGACTTTAAAGGTGAGCCTTACGAACGTGCTATGGCGTATTACTATCGCGGTGTGATTTATCTCATTGATGGTGAATACGATAACGCCCGTGCCAGTTTTGTCAGTGGTTTAATGCAAGATGCGTTTGCTGAAGAAGAGCAAAACCGGAGTGACTTTGCGGTAATGATGTTATTAGCGGGCTGGTCGGCTCAGAAAATGGGTAGCCCAGTATTGGCTGAAGAAGCTTATGATGAGCTTCGCGCATTACGTCCTGATTTCCCTATCCCATCTGCTGATGACAATGTGCTGATCTTAGCTGAAACCGGCTTCTCACCGCGGAAGTTAGCCGATGGCATGGGGCATTACGAATTGGTTTTCCGCCCAGGTAAAAACTTCAAAGAAAAGCATGTTGTATTGAATACCGGTGCAGAGCAATTTGAACTCGCACCTGTTGAAAGCGTTTATTGGCAAGCGACGTCACGTGGTGGTCGTCCTGTTGATGCCATTATTGAAGGAAAGGCTGCATTTGCGAATACCACCGCCGATTTAGGTCGTGATTTAGCCCAACTTGGCGTAACTGCGCGAGTATTTTCGCCAGCACTTGGTGGTAGTAGTGGTCAAGTGGGTAATACATTAGCACTGATTGGTGTGGCCAGCATGGCATTATCAGCCAATGTTAAACCGCGAGCAGATATCCGTTATTGGTCGCGCTTGCCTGATGCAGTGCATACCTCAACCATGCGCGCAAACGTTGCAGATGTATCCCAATGGCAAGCGTCTTACACCGATATTGACGGTAATCCGGTTAGCTTGAAATCAGGTGTGTTTCGACATTACCAAGATTCTCAAGGAAACCATGTGATTTGGCATAGTTCACGGGCTCGATAAGAACAATAAGGAACCCAAACATGAAACGTACGTTATTTATTATTGCTGCTGGTTTAACGTTAACACTAGCCGGCTGTGGAAGCACACAGAATGGTTACAGTGGCGCACATCCAGTGCAACGCACAACAACCAATGAGCTCAATACAATTGTATTTATTGATCACAACCTCAATCGTACCGATATCACGAAAACGTTCATGGGCGAAAAAGTCCGTGATACCGTGAAAGTGACACTTGATCGCAGTGGTATGAGTAACACCGCCACCGGCCAGCTTGAGGTTTGGACAATGATCCGTAACCGTACGGATTATGATCTGCAAATTGAAGGCAAGGCGTTGTTTTTTGATGCAAATCAAACACCATTAATGGATGAATCAATGTGGCGTCGCGTCTATGTTCCCGCCAATGGAACAGCGATTTACAAAGAAACATCGTTAAATGATCGCGCAGAGTACTTCTTAGTAGAATTAAGAGAAGGTCGATAATATGAAAGCCGTGCATGTTTATATATTTTGTGCGGCTGCCACCTTGTTGGGTAGCAGCCTTGCTTATGGGCAAGATACGCCTGCTCAACCGATGTTGAACGACAGTTATTTTGACCGCGCACGTTCAGCCGAACAGCAACAAGTGAGTCTTATAACTGTCGATCAGGCCACCTTTAAGGCCGCCTATGAAAAAGCAGGCAAACCCAAACTGGTGATGTTAGTTGGCGAACCATTCAGTGACATGGTATCTGATTGGCATATGCAGCGTCGGGTGAGTGTGAATGCACAAGCAACTGGTACTGAAGGCACGTTTGTGCCGGAATCGCAAAGCGTACAAGTGGGCGTTGAGCAGCGTAGTTATGATAATCCTCGTCGCTCAACCATGTTAACCGGAGCGCAATGGGACGAGTATCAACGAGGTTACCAAAGTACACTGATGCAATACGGTGTGCGTTTAGTGAACCGTGCAGTCGCTATGCGATTGTTAGATTCAGAAATTCGTGCCGAGTCGAAGCGCAATCCGCAAGATGATAATCAGCGCCTTGAAATGGACATGTTGCGTAAGCACACCAATCTTCTGTTAGAAGTGATGCCGTATCGCGAGAACAAGCTTAACTTTGAGCCTATTGGTTATCAAATCACGATGACCTCGCTCGAAGATGCGACCTTGTTGGCGGATGATCGTATTTCGATTCCGCAAGGCGCACTGGAATATCGTGCTGGCGCCGGTGGCTATAACCTGCAGCGTCCGCGTCAGGTGGCTGGAGTAACCGCTCAGCCTGGCGGCTATGAAGTCATTGAGGAAGAACTTGAGCTTTGGGCTGAGCAAGGCACACTTGCAGCTCAGGCAACGCTACAAATGCTTTACGATCGCTATTTGTAGCGCTACGCTCAAAGGCACAGATAACCGAGGAGTAACTGTGCTTTGAGCGCAACCAAATGGATCACGTTAATGCTGAGTTGGCTACTTGCGTCTTGTAGCTCCTCAGCGCTACCACCACCTCTACAACTCAGTGATGGCGTTTATTGGTCAACCCACTACCAGAGCTATTTGGTTGTTGATGATGACATTGTCACGCGTTATCAATGGACGCCAAGTCAGTGCTGGTCAGCTGATGCAGGCTTACTTCCACGGGTGTTTTCAAGCGCTCAAAATCCTGGTCAGCATACTTGGATTGGTGCTGGCGAACGTACATTAGTTCTTCAACGATTATCAGATGGCCTACCGGTTATTTTTACTCGGGAACCTTTTCTGCCGCGCCATTGTACGAAGCCTCCTGAAAATACCGCTGTAAATGTTGTCATATCTGTTAGCGAAATACTTGCTCAGTTTCATCATGGTATCTCGCAAGCAGCACTAATACGTTGGCGTTCTGAAGCCGAGCTACTTGATAAGGCGGTTGAGATGCCAGTGCTCGATAAGAAACTGGCGCTGTTTCAAATTGTAAGTGAAGTATTGGAGGATAGCAGCGACGAGCATGCTTTTATTCTGGCAAATGATATTCAGCGATACCACCGCGTCAGCGATTTTGCGGTAGGTGAATCGCAGCGTAAACAATCTCGTCAAAACCTGCTGAATCAACTACGACAAAGCCGGCTGACTCAGGGGTGTAACGAGGCATTGTGGTGGGGTCTGTTGACCACCGGTGAGTATTATCTCGGAGTCCAACGGTTGCATTTATATGGCACCGATGCCTCTTACAGCGAAGCGGGACAACGCTGTTTGCAACGCTCGTTGAGAGCTGTTGAGGAAGAATTAAAGCGAGTGATTCAAACTCGAGGTGAGAAACCTAAACTGCTTATTGATCTGCGCTTTAATGAGGGCGGTAGTTTGTTGTTAGCAAGTCAGTTGGCCAATAGTCTTGTGAGTCGAGAAGAGCCTTTGACAACCATTCGGCAGCAAGCAGTTTATGAGCAACGGTCGCCGAATTTAGAGGCGCTTCATCAGCAAGGTACGGTACTGGTGACAGAAGTGACGGCAAGCGCAGCTGAGCATCTCGCTCAAGCATTGCGGTTGCGTGGATTTTTATTGCGCGGCCAAAACACCCGTGGCGCATTCGCACCGACCACAGTGAAGAGTTTACCGAATGGCTGGGTGGTAGGGCTGTCGATGTATGCGCCCAAAGAGATGCTCGATGGGCGCGGTACAGTGTTACCGGAAGGCGTCGGGTTAACCCCCGACGAAACACTTTCCCCCGAAATCTTATTTCCGGCGAAGTAGCCCGGCTTTACTTTGCAGTGGAACGCCGGGCTACGCCCTCATCAATCCAGTTGCGGATTTCTTGTTCGAGGATGTCGAGCGGGATACTGCCGTTGCGCAGAACTACGTGATGGAACTCACGCAGGTCAAAGTCGGCGCCGAGTGCGGTTTCAGCCTCGGTGCGCAATTGACGGATGAGCATTTCGCCAAGTTTGTACGACAGCGCCTGACCTGGCCAGGTGATGTAACGGTCAATTTCAGTCTTCACGTTATGTAGGCTTAGAGCTGTATTCGAAGCCATGAAGTCCATGGCTTCTTCACGGGTCCAACCCATAGCGTGCATGCCCGTATCAACTACCAAACGGGCGGCGCGCCACATTTCATAACTCAAACGACCAAAGTCACTGTATGGGTCTTGATAGAAGCCCATTTCTTTACCAAGCCACTCCGAATATAAGCCCCACCCTTCGCCAAAGGCAGAGATATAAGTATAGCGGCGGTAGTCTGGCAAGTTATCCATTTCGCGCGCTAATGCCCCTTGTAAATGGTGCCCCGGCACAGCCTCGTGCAAGGTTAGCGCCTCCAACTGATACAACGGACGACGGTCTAATGCGTAGGTATTTACCCAGTAAAAACCAGCGCGGTCACTGCGATTGCTGCCAGCGTAGCGACCTGTGGTGTATTTCGGTGCAATTTCCGCAGGCACCGGCGCCACACCGTATGGCTGACGTGGTAGCAACTTAAAGAATTTCGGCAATTCACCGTCGGCTTTTTTGGCAATATATGAAGCTTCTTTCAACAATTCCTCGGCAGTCTTCGGATAAAACTGCGGATCAGTACGCAAGAAATTCGTGAATTCTTCGAAGCTACCTTTAAAACCTGTTTTCTCGATCACCACCGCCATTTCATTACGAATTCGCTCAACTTCGGCGAGGCCGCGCTGATGAATTTCTTCAGGCGATAAATCTAACGTGGTGTAATGCTTTATGCGGTTTTGATAATACTCACGACCGTTCGGTAGTTCACTTGCACCGACGCTGTCGCGACTGTTTGGCAAGTATTCCATGACCATAAAATCGAAATAGTCTTGATAAGCAGGAAGCACTAACCCATCAATAACATTGGCTGCCTGTGTTTGTAACTGTTGCCACTGCTCAGCGGTGACAAATATTGGCTTATTTGTCTGAAACGGTTGGTAGAACAAACTCTCTTGTGGCGATTGAACAATGTATGCAGCGATGCTTTCTTCAAAGCCCTGCATGGCCGCTTTGGGTTGCGTGTAGCCTTCGTTAAGCGCGGCTTTTAACCAATCGGTTTGTTGAGACATATAACGCGGAATAGATCGCAAGCGCTGTAAGTAATTTTGATAATCCTCAAAACTACGGAAACTGGCATTACGTACCATAAAACCTAGGTTGCTGTGAAATCCGCCCTCGGCGTTGAGCGGCATGTAATGCTCTTTGTAAGCAAAGCCATCGATGTCATTCTTGAGGCCGTAAGTTAGCATACGGTGATTAATTTGGTTTTGTCGTGACAGCGCATTCACATCAACCTGCTCAAGTTGCGCTAACCATACGCTTTGCTCATCAGCGCGCTGCTTTAAGGCTTCAGCCGACATATCGGGTAACTCTTCACTCTGCCAGGGGTTCTGCGCTTGTAGCTTCTTATAAATGCCATCAGCTAGCGCTTGGTAGCGGCTGTCTGCACTCTCAACAACTTGTTTAGTACTGGTGTCAGGTTTTGCTTCTTGGGTCGCGGCACAACCACCTAATAATAGAGTCAGCGAGGTGGCTAAAACGGTGGTTTTAAACAGGTGCTTCCTGCGTAACGCAGCAGTGAATTCTGAACGCATGATATCTCCAGCAGTTGGCTCAATGAGTTATAACGTTTTAATATGACATGAATTTGCTAGACTTTTATATCAACAAGCATCAACAAACGTGTCAATTTATGGTAAAAATCAATAATCGATTAAAGCCAATCTATGGCACAGCCAAACCTTTACCACAAGAGCATTGCGATTGATGCGGCAGTTTCGGCGAGGAACCGCACCAAAGAGTGGCCACTGAGGAATCTATGAACAACGCGCAAACGGGCATTTACGCAGAACCCAATTTACACGGCATCACGCTCTTGTTGAATGTGATGACTGACGATGCCGACTATATGCGCCGCAAACTAGCGCGAGTTCCTAAGTTGATTGACGATCTTGATCTTCGCTTCTCTGAATCAATGCTGAATGGTTTTATTGCCGTGGGCAGCGATTACTGGGATGTGCTGTATCCCGATGTGCGACCGTTGCAATTAGCAAGTTTTCCAGATTTGAGCGACGGTGATCGACACACACCGCGTGAATCGGCTGACTTACTATTGTGTATTCGCTCCGATCGCTTTGATGTGAATTTTCAAGCTGCGCGTACATTAATGGAATGGCTCGGTCACGATGTTGAGCTGGTAGAGCAGAGCAATACCTTCCGCTTTATGGATGGCCGCGATCTACTCGGTTTTATCGATGCGCCTGACAACCCTCGTGGCATGCGTCGTCGCGAGGTTGCCGTTGTTTCTGACGATGCCATTTTCAAAGGTGGTAGCTATGTGTTTACCCAAAAATTCCGTTATGACTTAAGGCGCTGGGAGCAGTTAAGCACCGAAATTCAAGAGCATGTGATGGGGCGGAAGAAAGTAACCGGTGAGCGTATCAGTGAAGCGGTACTTAGCATGGTCACGCATACTCAAAAAGCCCGTTTATTAGATGTTAATGAGCAGCCACTCGAATTATTGCGTCAGAATATGCCGTGGGGCGATCTTCGTGAACAAGGGCAGTTGGCGATGTATTTTTCAGGTAAGCCGCAACATGTGGTGCAGTGGCTCAAGAATCGCTACATTGCAGATGAGCAGGGCGATTATGATCCGTTGTTAGATTACATTGAGGCAACGGCAAACGCGGCCTATTTCGCCCCCTCAATTGAGTTCCTGAAAAATCGTTAATCGTTATTCGTTATTCGTTATTCGTGCGTTCGTCTCGCTGTTGAAAATTGAGGCAAACTTGATCATTTTTTTGTGTGGTCGCTTTGGTTTTTCGCTTTTCGCTTTTCGCATTTTCGCATTTTCGAATAACGCTCAACGCTCTTGCTGTTGCTCAAAAAGTTTTTTGACGTTCTGAAGCGTAAAATCGATTTCTGAAACCTTCAACGGCGCAATAAAAATTGTGTCATCACCAGCAATCGTTCCCAGAACACCTTCTTTTTTGCCGACTGAATCGAGTAAACGCGCAATAAGCTGCGCCGCTCCTGGCGTGGTGCGAATAATCACCATCACATCATTGTGCTGTATATCCAGAACAAGCTGGGTCAATGGAGCGCGGGTGCTTGGAATACCAAGTTCAGCAGGCAAACAATAGACCATTTCTTGGCGGGCATTACGCGTACGAACCGCACCGTATTTACTTAATAGGCGCGATACTTTTGATTGGCTAATGTTCGCAAAACCCTGTTCTTTTAAGGCATCGACAATGTCACCTTGAGAGCCGTAACGCTCTTCTTTCAATAGCGCTTTGAAGGCCTCAATCATGTCTTCGGTTTTTTTTGTTGGCATGACTCTCGCTCAATCATTTGTTCAAAATAATGGTCAAATTAATCGTCCATCATATACTTGCGCCTAATTTACGCAAGAGCTACGCAATGATTTCAGAGCGCCGACACAAGCGCCTTTGGTTGTAATTTCGGCGTAAAAGGAGTAGAGTTTTCGCCCTGAAATTTCCCCAAATAACTGGATGGAGTCTGAGATGAAAGTTGCAGTTTTAGGTGCAGCTGGCGGTATCGGCCAAGCACTATCATTACTTTTGAAAACCCAATTACCGGTTGGTTCTGAGCTAGCGTTGTATGACGTAGCGCCTGTTGTTCCTGGTGTTGCTGTTGATCTCAGCCACATTCCAACCGCTGTTTCTGTAAAAGGCTACGGTAAAGACGATTTAGCTTCAGCATTAGTTGGTAGCGACATCGTATTGATTCCTGCAGGCGTGCCACGTAAGCCAGGTATGGACCGTTCAGATCTGTTCAATATCAACGCAGGTATTGTTGCTAACTTGGTTGAAGCCATTGCTGACAACTGCCCGAATGCATGCATTGGTATCATCACCAACCCAGTGAACACAACGGTCGCTATCGCGAAGAAAGTTCTTGAGAAAAAAGGCGTTTACAACAAGAACAAATTATTCGGCGTCACCACGCTTGACGTGATTCGTGCAGAAACTTTTGTTGCTGAAGTACACGGTAAGAACCCTGCTGAAGTAACGGTTCCTGTAATCGGCGGTCACAGCGGCACAACGATTTTGCCATTGTTGTCGCAAACTGGTTTGAGCTTCTCTGATGAACAGATCGAAGCATTGACCAAGCGTATTCAGAACGCTGGTACCGAAGTTGTTGAAGCAAAAGCTGGCGGCGGTTCTGCAACCTTGTCAATGGGTCAAGCAGCAGCGCGTTTCTGCTTATCGTTAGTGAAAGCATTGCAAGGCGACAACAGTGTTGTTGAGTGCACTTATGTTGAAACTGATGGTCAAGATGCATTGTTCTTCGCACACCCAGTTCGCCTAGGCGCGAACGGCGTTGAAGAAATTCTGCCATACGGTGAGCTAAGTGCGTACGAAGAAAAAGCGAAAGCTGACATGTTGGATGGTCTGAAAAACGACATTCAAATCGGCTTAGACTTCGTTAAATAAGCAAACTACAATGCCAAAGCAGAGCGTCTTACCACCCATAGTGATAAGCGTTCTGCTTTTTTGTTTCTTCTACTTCCTCACTCCTTGGCACGACCACCTTCTTATGCGCTACCCGCGAGTAATTGATGGCGCATGGTGGCAACTCATTACTAGTCAGTTGATGCATCACGATGCACCGCACCTCTGGTTCAATATTGCCGGTATATGGATTGCTTGGTTGTTGTTTCCTGAACAATTAAAAACGCCAAACGATTGGTTGATGGTTGTTCCTATCCTATTGGCGAGTAGTGCATTCGAACTTTTAGGCGCGCCGACTTACGAAGTCTATGCAGGTTTTTCAGGCGCACTTTATGGTGTGTTTGCATACGCAGCCTTGCAAGATGCATTAAAGAAACATTGGATTGGTGGCATAGTATTCGTCGGATTAATAATCAAAATAATTCTCGATTTAGACCAACCTGAGCATGGAGATGTTGTCGCAGTTTACGCACACATAGGTGGCGCGGTTGCTGGCATTGTTGCGGTATTTTTAACCCAAAAACCCTTCATTAATCAGCCCGAAAAATAACTAATGTTATAGTTCGTGGCGAAATTGATCAAAAATCCTCCTTGTATTATTTGAACAATTGGCGATATTTAATACAGTGCATAGTACTTTAGTGCTATGCGCATTCGCACAACAACACAAAACAACAAGAATAATCGGGGAGAAATTTATGGCAAAACCTGTCATTGAAAAAGTAGTCCCAGTTGCACATGGTATTCGTCCAACCTTGGTCGCATGTGCAATTTTAGCGAGTCTATCAACCACATCATTTGCGCAAGAGGCGAGCACCGACGGTGCTGAACCAGAGACCAAAGCAGATGAACGAATTGCGGTAGTGGGTACACGTTCAGCGCCACGCTCGGTTGGTGATTCTGCAGTGCCGCTCGATATTGTCGGTGCTGATGAGTTGCGTGACCAAGGCTCCACCGACATGATGAACATGGTGAGCACAGTAGTGCCTTCGTTCAACGTGAATGACCAGCCAATCAACGATGCATCTACCTTGGTTCGTCCTGCCAACCTTCGCGGTTTAGCATCCGACCATACCTTAGTTCTGGTCAATGGTAAGCGCCGCCATCGTAGTGCGGTCATCACATTTCTTGGTGGCGGGCTTTCCGACGGCGCGCAAGGGCCAGATATTTCTAATATTCCAGCGTCGGCATTGAAACAAATCGAAGTACTCCGTGATGGTGCCGCGGCGCAATATGGCTCAGACGCGATAGCTGGTGTGATTAACTTTGTACTGAACGATGCTGCCGAGGGTGGAACTCTTGAAGCTCGCTATGGAACGACCGCCGAAGGCGATGGCGATACCTTCCAGATTAGCGGCAATATTGGTCTGCCGTTGAGTGAGCGTGGTTTTGCAAATTTAAGTATGGAGTACCGCGAAGCTGATGCAACCAGCCGCTCTGTTCAGCGTGATGATGCTGCTGCGTTGATTGAAGCAGGTAATACGTTTGTTGCTGATCCTGCTCAGATATGGGGAACACCTGAAATCAAATATGACTTCAAAGCACTCGGTAATTTTGGGCTTGATTTAGGTAACAACAAAGAAGCTTATTTATTCGCAAATTATGCCGAACGTGAAATTGAAGGTGGCTTCTATTATCGACATCCACATGACCGCAGTGGCGTTTATTTTGGTGGCTTCAATGACCAAGACGAGCAACTCTTATTAGTTGGTGACTTGGATGGTGTTGGTCAGGGGCTGTCATGTCCAGAAGTGCCAGTGGGTGACAATGTACTTGATTCGCCGGAATATCAGTTAATTGCCGACAATAGCACGCCACTGGGCGCGAACTGCTTTGCGTTCAATGAACTGTTACCTGGAGGCTTTACACCGCGGTTTGGTGGCATTGTTACTGACGCATCATTTGTTGCTGGAACGAATGGTTATTTTGCAAATGATTGGGCGTATGACGCATCAATCGGCGTCGGTTACTCTCGCGTCGAGTATTTGTTGTTCAACACAGTAAACCCATCGTTAGGGCCTGATACACCATTTAACTTCAGCCCAGGCGCTGCTAGCCAGTTAGAGAAAAACTTTAACCTTGATTTCAGTAAAGGATTTCAGGTTGATGGGTTCTACGATTTAGTGAATGTCGCCACTGGTATTGAATATCGTCGCGAAACCTTTAAGCAAGAGGTTGGCGATCCGGCATCATTCGCAATTGGGCCACTGACCGATCAAGGTTTTGGTATCGGTTCAAACGGTTTCCCAGGCATCAAGCCTGAGGCAGCTGGTGAATGGAGTCGTGGTAACTGGGCTTGGTATGCTGATGTTGAGACTTACCTCACCGCAGATTTCATGGTCGGTGCTGCAGTACGATTTGAAGACTTCAGTGATTTTGGTTCAACCTCAAACGGCAAACTCTCGGCACGTTGGCAGCTAACCTCCGATTGGGCGATTCGCGGTGCAGTAAGCACTGGCTTTAAAGCACCAACGGTAGGCCAAAGTAATGTTATCAACGTGACGACGGCGTTCGTTGGCGATAGTTTACAAGATCAAGCGTTGTTGCCACCAACGAACCCAATTGCTGCATTGAAAGGCGGTAAACCATTACAACCGGAAGAATCGGTATCATACAGTTTCGGTGTTGTTGGTGAATTCCAAAGTGGTCTCTACCTAACCATCGATTACTTTAATATTGAAGTAACCGATCGTTTGAGCCGAACTTCGGCAATTCCATTAACACAAGAAGACCGCGATGCGCTGATTGCTCAAGGTGTTCGTGATGCCGCAAGTTATAGCAGTGTTGTTTACTTCACTAATGATTTCGATACCACCACACAAGGTATCGATGTGGTCGCCAACTACGGGCATGACCTGTGGGAAGGTGATATGAAATATACACTGGCCTATAACTGGACGGATACAACCGTTGATTCATTTAATCCAGACAACATCAACCTTGCCAAGGTACAGATGTTAGAGGACAACCTACCGGCACATCGTGCAACCTTTACAGCGAACTACCGGTTTGATGCAATGCGCACACTCGCTCGCGTCAATTATTACGGTAAGTACTATGAAGACCATGTTGATGCAGGTGGTGGCTTGGATATCTTCCCGGGCGCTGAAACAACCCTTGACCTTGAGTTTAGCTATGACTTTAGCGAAAGCTTCACAGCCGCTATCGGCGGCAAGAACGTGCTCGATAATCGTCCTGATGAGAACCCGTTCGCAAGCTCAGTGGTTGGATCGTTATATCCACCAACATCACCGATGGGTGTAAACGGCGGTTACTACTACCTTCGTGCGCAATATAAGTTCTAATTGGTTGCGATAGAAAAACACCAAGGCAGGCCGAGCGCCTGCCTTTTTTCTGTGCCCTTCAGCGAAATTCGTGTACAATCTTTGGCTTAATTTAACAGTCACACTGAAGCTATGAAGTTATCAGAAATCAACGCCTTGATGGCCGACGACATGACCGGAGTGAACCAACTAATTGGTGCAGAACTTCAGTCAGATGTTGCTCTTATCAATCAATTGGGTCTGTATATTGTGAACAGTGGCGGCAAACGTCTACGTCCGCTACTTGCTGTCACCGCCGCGCGCGCCGTAAATTACGAAGGGCAGGGGCATCTAACCCTCGCGACCATCATTGAGTTTATTCACACCGCGACCCTGTTGCACGACGATGTCGTTGATGCATCAGAGCTACGTCGCGGTAAAGAAACTGCCAACGCTGTATTTGGTAACGAAGCGAGCGTATTAGTTGGCGATTTCTTGTATACCCGCGCATTTCAGTTGATGGTGACGTTGAATTCGATGAAGGTGATGAAGATTCTCGCCGATGCAACCAATATCATTTCAGAGGGTGAGGTGTTGCAGTTGATGAACTGTAATGACCCAGACACTACTGAAACGAGCTATTTTGACGTTATTTACGGTAAAACAGGTAAACTCTTTGAAGCCGCCACGCAACTCGGTGCCGTTCTTGCTGAACAACCACAAGAAGTAGAAGATGCGCTTGCAGCTTATGGTCGACATCTTGGCACCGCTTTCCAATTAGTGGACGACTTACTTGATTACACTGCCGATAGCGAAACTATGGGTAAACAAGCCGGTGATGACTTAGCTGAAGGTAAGCCAACATTGCCATTGCTTTACGCTATGTGGCATGGCAATGACCAGGAAGCAGCAATGATTCGTCTTGCGATTGAACAAGGTGATGGCCGTGACCAATTGCAGCAAGTACTTGCAGCAATGCAGCGCACGGGCGCACTGGAATACACGCGTAATCGTGCTTTAAAAGAGGCGGAGTTAGCGCAGCAGCAACTGGCGCATTTGCCGGCGTCGCCGTATCGCGAGGCGCTGCACGCCCTCGCTGCTATCGCCGTCGACCGCATCGCTTAGAACCGTTACTCGTTATTGGTTACTCGTTACTCGAAAAACAAAACGAACGAATAACGAATAACGAATAACGTACTTTACTCACGCAGCGAGTTTATGTACAATTCGCGCCCTGAATTTAATTCAAATAAAGACCCCTCGGGGAAAATCGGAGAAAGACATGTACGCAGTATTCCAAAGTGGCGGTAAGCAACACCGTGTAACTGAAGGCCAAATCGTCCGCCTGGAAAAACTGGAAGCGGCCACTGGTGATGTGGTTGAGTTCGATCAAGTGTTAATGCTATCGAACGGTGACGACGTGAAAATCGGCGCACCTTTTGTTTCTGGTGGATCTATCAAGGCGGAAGTTATCAACCACGGTCGTGGCGACAAAGTGAACATTATCAAGTTCCGTCGTCGTAAGCACCACATGAAACGCCAAGGTCATCGTCAGTGGTTCACCGAAGTGAAAATCACTGGTATTAACGGTTAATTGAAGGAGTAACGACACATGGCACACAAAAAAGCCGCAGGTTCAACTCGTAACGGTCGTGACTCAGAAAGTAAACGTCTGGGTGTTAAGCGCTTCGGTGGTGAGTCAGTATTAGCTGGTAGCATCATCGTTCGTCAACGTGGTACTAAATTCCACGCTGGTGACAACGTCGGTATCGGCCGTGACCACACTTTGTTCGCATTAGCGGACGGTAAAGTTTCTTTTGCGGAGAAAGGTCCAAACAACCGCAAATACGTTAGCATCGTTACTGAATAATTTCAGTTAGAAAGCTAGCGAAGAGATAAGAAACCCCGTCCGGAGTGGCGGGGTTTTTTCATGTAAGCAGGTAGGTTAAATCATGAAGTTTGTAGATGAAGTCGAAATTCGCGTAGAAGCAGGCGACGGCGGTAACGGCGTAGTCAGTTTTCGACGTGAAAAATATATCCCCAAAGGCGGTCCCGATGGCGGTGACGGTGGCGATGGCGGCGACGTTTATCTAGAAGCCGATGAAAACCTAAACACGCTAATCGACTATCGCTTTGAGCGTTTCCACCGTGCGCAACGTGGTGAAAATGGTCATGGCAAAAACTGTACCGGTAAACGCGGTTCAGACTTAGTTTTAAAAGTGCCTGTAGGTACGCGAGCGACCGATCAAGAAACCGGTGAAGTGCTGGGCGATTTAACTCGTCACGGCTTACGTCGCATGGTCGCCAAAGGTGGTTTCCACGGTTTGGGTAATGCACGTTTTAAAAGCTCAACCAACCGCGCACCACGTCAAAAAACTATGGGTACGCCAGGTGAGATACGTACATTGAAGCTTGAGCTAATGCTTCTTGCCGATGTTGGTTTACTTGGTATGCCGAACGCTGGTAAATCAACATTTATACGTTCCGTGTCAGCAGCAAAACCAAAGGTAGCCGACTACCCATTCACCACCTTGGTGCCGAACTTGGGTGTTGTGCGTCCAGTGCCACACGCAACGTTTGTCATCGCCGACATTCCTGGGCTAATTGAAGGCGCAGCTGAAGGCGCCGGTTTAGGTATTCGCTTCTTGAAACACCTTGAGCGTTGCCGTTTATTGTTGCATCTTGTTGATTTAGCACCGTATGATGAAACTGATCCAGCGGAACAAGCAGTTAAAATTGTTCATGAGCTTGAAAAGTACAGCCCAGAACTTGCTGCCAAACCGCGTTGGTTAGTGGTGAATAAAGTCGATTTGCTCAGCGAAGAGCAAATTGCCGAAGGCATCGAGCGCGTTAAAGAAGCGCTGGATTGGGACGGTCCGGTTTATCAAATCTCAGGCCTGTCGAACATTGGTACCGATGCGCTGTGTAAAGAAATCATCGCCTATCTAGAAACGTTGCCGAAGCAATCGCCAGAAGAAATGGAAGCTGAAGCGAAGGCGAGCGTTGAATTTAAGTGGGATGACTATCACAAGCAGCAGCTTGAAGCGTTCGAAGACGAAGATGACGACGATGATGACTTCGACGACGACGATTACGACGTGGAAGTGATCTACCAAAAGTAAAAACGTTACTCGTTATTCGTTATTGGTTACTCGAAAAACCAAAAGACAATGCGCATAGAAGTGAGCAAATACGTTTGCGATTTCAAGAGCGCGCTGAAGCCACGAATAACGAATAACGAACAACGAATAACGATTTGGGGGGTGAGATGCATATTGCTTTAGTTGCGGCCATGGCGGCCAATCGCGTCATCGGAAAAGACGGCAAAATGCCTTGGCACCTCCCTGCCGAACTGCAACACTTCAAACGCATTACCCTCGGTAAGCCCGTTGTCATGGGTCGCACCACCTACGAATCCATTGGGCGTCCGTTGCCAGGACGCACCAATATTGTTCTCAGTCGCAAACACCAGCAGCCTTATACTGACGAGCAGGGCGTGGTTTGGGTTAATAGCCCTGAGCTTGCTGTGCAGGTGGCCGGCCATACTGAAGAGCTGATGGTGATTGGTGGTGGACATGTTTACGCCGAGTTTTTGCCACATGCACACCGATTATATCTTACCCAGATTCAATTAGAGACTGAGGGCGATACGTTTTTCCCCGACTATCACGCCGAAGCAACTTGGGAACTGACTGAGTCGGTAGAGCATCCTGCCGATGATAAGAATCCTCACGCATTTGTAACAGAAGTTTACGAACGTCAAGATGAGCCTCGCTAACGCAATAAAAGTGTAAAGATTGCGTTAACAAGTGGCGACTTTTAACATTTTAATCCGTTGCAGACGCTAGAACGCCTCGTTAACATACCTTTCAAATAATAGTTTAGTGATAATGTATGAAAGGTTTTGGGATGGCTCGCACGAGCTTCATAATAACAATGAGCATGGGTCTAGTGATGACTAGCGGAGCAGCGGTGGCACAATCAATGTTACCGAGCTTCGGTGATGATGTGGCGTTGTTGTTTTGCAGCCAAGTTCGGCACAACAATGCCAGTGAATTTCGTAACAAGTTGCGCGAATATCGTCTGCGTATTCGCGACATTTATCCCCACATTCGCTGTAATGGCGAAACCATGATTCAATTCGCTCAGCGCAATGGCTCGTTTGAGATTGGTCGTTTCATTGCCTATAGCGTTCTTATCGACGACTTACATAAACTTGGCGATGCCACATGGGCACAAAACTTACCTCAACAGAACCGTATCCGCCAAGTGATTGATGAACGGTTGGAACACCTATCTCAGTAAAAAATAAAACAAACTTTTACAGTTTGTTGCTTTCCAGCTACCACGTAGTCGGGATAAACTGGGGTGAATTGTTACAACCGGATAACAAATCATGCTAAATAAGGGAATATCAGCCGTAGCTATTTTGCTAGGCGGAACACTCTACCTAAGCGTTACCAATGCTTTATATGCAGCAACGCAAGACCCTGCGGCGCAGACAACTGCTCCGGCATCACAGCAAAAACCATTAGCTTCGTGCTACCTGAAGAACATAAGTGAGCAGGTTTTATGTGGCACACTCATGGTTCCTGAGAACTACGATCAACCAAATCAGCGACAAATTCCTATCAACTATGCTGTTTTGCCCGCCGTAAGCGAAAATAAAAAGGCCGACCCGCTATTGATTTTAGCTGGTGGTCCAGGACAAGCCGCTACCGAACTGGCAGCAATGATTAACCGTATGTTTAGCGATGTGCGGAAGCAACGAGATATTTTGTTGATTGATCAGCGCGGTACCGGTAAGTCGAACCCACTGAGTTGCGAATTAAGTCATGTTGATGAGTTGGTTAAGGCCGATGATGATATTGAGCTCTCGCGCATTGCGGGTGAGTGTTTGGCTAAATATACTGACGAAGACCTGACGCAATACCATACAGTAAATGCAATTCGCGATTTTGAAGCCGTTCGAGAGCATTTAGGCTATCAGCAGGTCAACCTGTATGGTGGTTCATATGGCTCTCGCGCAGGCTTGGTATATATGCGAGAGGCGCCAGAGTCGGTGCGCGCAGCTGTACTTGATGCCGTTGCGCCTCCGGAAGTCGTCGTTGGCCCGTTTGGCCGCCACGGCGCTGATTCGTTTGAGTTATTACTCGAGCAATGTGCGAACTCCAAAGCCTGTGAGTCGACATTCCCTAATTTAAAAACAACCTACGCCGAGACGCTTGAGCAACTTGAAGCTAACCCGGTTCCATTAACGGTCAACGACCCGTTAACGAATAAGCCAACGGATATTTTAATTACTGCAGGCCGTTTTACTTCAGTCATGCGGGTGGGCTTATATCATCCAGTCACCAGACAATTACTGCCTTATGCAATTCAAGAAACCCATCGTGGTAATTACACGCCTTTAGTTGGTTTGATTGGCAGTAGCATGTCGCAATCGGAAATGTATATGGGGTTAACATTGTCGGTGTTGTGCAGTGAAGACTTACCTCGTGCAACCGACGAGCTTTTAGCCGAGGACGGTGCCAATGATTTTATCGGTAGTCGCACTGCGGACGCATTTATTGAAATGTGTTCTGTATGGCCATCGGTACCTCGTCCTGAGTCTTGGTTTGCGCCGGTAGAAAGTGATATTCCAAGTTTATTACTTTCTGGACGTCATGACCCGGTAACGCCTCCAACATGGGGCGCACTGGCGGCACAAACCCTCTCGAATAGCCGCCATTTGATTGCTCCGCATGGTTCACACACGATAGCAGGGCACACTTGTGCTAATAAGTTGGCCGCTCAGTTTATCGATACATTAGATTTAGCCGCACTCAACGAAGATTGTTTGCAAAAACAAAAACCGTTGCCGTTTGTACTCAATTCGAACGGCAAAGGCCTGTAAGGTAACTGCAATGATTCAAGTGACAGAACTTCGCAAACAATTTGGTAAGGTTACCGCGCTCGACGGCCTGACGTTTACAGCACCTGAAGGTCAAATAACAGGTCTTTTAGGCCCAAATGGTGCCGGTAAAACAACCTGCTTACGTACTATTTATGGGTTATTGAAAGCGGATAGCGGACAAGCACTTATTGATGGCATTGATGCAACGAAGCAACCGTTAGAAGCGCGCCGAAATATTGGTATTTTCCCAGATAAATTTGGCTTATATGAGCGCCTGACCGCACGTGAGCAAGTTGCTTATTTTGCAGCGCTGCACGGTCTCGACAAAGACGCTGGTCAAGCAGCTGTACAAGAGGCGCTTGAGCGTTTAGATATGCTTGCCATTGCCGACCGTAAAGCTACTGGTTTCTCGCAAGGCCAGCGAATGAAAGTGGCGCTAGCACAAGCAATTGTCCACCGCCCTAAGCATCTTATTCTTGACGAGCCAAGTCGCGGCCTAGATGTAATGAGTACCCGTATTTTGCGAGACTTGCTGCGCGAGCTTCGCAGTCAAGGAACCAGTATTTTGTTCTCAAGCCACGTCATGCAAGAGGTGGCGGCATTGTGCGATCAGGTTGTTGTGGTTGCCAAAGGAAAAGTGGCTGCGCAAGGTACAACAGAAGAACTGTGTCAGTTAACTGGCGAATCAGCGCTCGAAGAAGCGTTTGTTAAAATAATCGGAACCGATGAGGGAATCGCGGCATGAGTAAGTCTGTTCGCAGTCCAATAGGAATTGTTTGGCGCAAAGAGTTAAAAGACGCAATTCGTGACAAACGCTCAGTAATGGCGGCTATGTCGTACGCTTTTTTCGGACCATTACTCATGGCGGTTGCGTTTTACGTCATGATCAGTCAACTCACTGATCCAAGCGATGTTGAAATTGACATCAAAGGCGCGGAGCACGCACCAGCCCTCATCGATTACTTACAACAGCAAGGCATTATTGAACGTGAGAAAGATTGGCCGGCAGGTCAACAGCCTATTGAGCTGGTTATTGGTGAAACTTGGGCGGAAGATATTGCAACGGCACAGCCAGCTCCAGTGACACTAACCGCTGACTTTAGTGCAACCAAACAACGTTCGGACATTCGCCGAATTGAAAAAGCCATTGAAGGTTATAGCAGTAAGCTCTCGTTTATTCGTCTGCAAATGCGCGGGCTCGATCCACGTGTGGTACAGCCGATTGATTTGGTCAAACACGATACCGCAACGAAAGGCTCTCGCTCAGCTATTTTGATGGGAAGCGTCCTGATATTCATCCTGTTGTCAGTATTCTTCTCTGGCATGAACGTTGCCATTGATATTAGCGCCGGAGAACGAGAACGTAACTCACTCGAGTTGCTGTTATCACAACCACTGAGTTCTCATCAGTTGGTATTAGGTAAGGCTTTCGCAGCAAGCTGTTTTGCCATGTTTGGTGGCGTGTTAAGTGTGGTGTTGATCCCGCTTATTTTCCGCTTCTTACCATTACACGAAATCGGCATCAGTGTTGCTATTGAATGGCCAATGATGTTGTTGATGGTGCTTATGTTGGCACCGTTAGCCCTGTTCGCAACGGCACTTCAGCTATTTGTTAGCTTCCGCGCCAAGAGCTTTAAAGAAGCGCAAACCTACATTTCGTTCTTGTTGATGCTGCCAATGTTAGCCGTATTTGGCGTTGAATTCGCGCGCCTTAAGAACCCTGTTCTTTACTATTTACCTCTAACAGGTCAGCACCAAGCATTGCTTGATATCATTAAGGGCGAAGCATTGCAGTGGTTGCCATTATTGGTCAGTGGGGTAGTTACGGCGATTGTGAGTTTGTTGATTATTCGCTTTATTGGCAAAATGCTCGCCAGCGAAAAAGTCGTCTTCGGCCTGTAAAGCAAGAGCGTTGTTCGTTATTCGTTATTCGTGGGTTCGTCTCGCTGTTGAGGTTAGAGACAAATTTGCTCATATTTCTGTGTGATCACTTTGGTTTTTCGACTAACGACTAACGACTAACGAATAACGCTGTTCCACATGTAGTAGAGCCACTGGCCGAGACGTCGCAGCTGCGGTAGCGGAAACTTCGGTAAAGGCGACTCATAGAACGGAAGCGCCGGCAACTTTTCACCCATCGCTAATTCAGCGACACGCTGCCCAGCTAACTGGGTGAACGTAACGCCAGCACCACAATAGCCCATACTAGTGAATACATTCGTAGCTGGGCTATAAATTCGCGGATAATCATCTAATGCCACTGATACCCAACCACTCCAATTGAACTCTGGTTTTTCTCGGCTTAACTGAGTTAAAGCGGGGAAAGTATCTGCCATTGCACGCAGCAAATTACGTTGATATTTCTCTTTGTGTGCGTCTTTTCCGCGAATGGCACCGCGTCCACCAAATAACAACCGGCCATCTGGTAGTAATCTGAAGTAATATTTCAGCGTACGGGTATCCATCACTAACTCATGCGGTGCAACACCTATTGCGCTGCGCTCTTCGTCAGTTAGTATGCGAGTCACAAGAACACTAGAGAGCACCGGTAAACTGCGGCCATGAATGGCTGGGTGGAGATGATTCGGCGTATAACCGTTTGTAGCAACAATTACTTTCTTAGCTCGAATAGTGCCTTTGGGTGTCGTTAAATGATGCGAATTGTCACTATCGGTTCGCCACAGCTCGACAGGCGCGTTCTCAACTAGAATGGCACCGGCTTCTGCAGCTTGACGTGCAACACTTGCCAATAGCAATAATGGATTAACCCCAAAGCTTTGCGAAAAATGGATTGCAGCGTGTGCTTGCGGGCTTTTAACCCGCTGTTGAATGGCATGATAATCCAACCACTGCGTCGTTGGTTCATACTGGCATAAAGCTTGATACTGTTGCTGAAGCTCCGGAATTGCTGCTGCTTTGTGAGCAATCTTTAAATAACCACCGCGTTGTACTTGTAGGCTCTCAGGACATGCTTTTAAGTGGCGTTCTAATCGCTGAAAAGCTAGCTGATATTCGTACTGAATACCCTGTGCAACGGCTTCGCCACGACGTTTCTTCCATGCCACATAACCTAGTCGACCAGTACCCGGCATAGCAAAGCCGGCATTGCGAGTAGAACAGCCCCAGCCAAGCTGATTGGCCTCTACCACAACCACACGCTGTTGATAACGCTCGGCAAGCTCTAGAGCAGCATTCAATCCGGTATAACCGGCACCAATAACGACAATGTCGGCTTGCTCCGGCAACGATTCAGAGCACTGTGGCCAAGCAGTTTGGGTGTGAGTGTGCCAATAACTTGCAGGGTAAGGTTGGTTTGGGCCTGGAGTTTTATCATGAAGAGGATCGTACATAGCGCCAGGCCTTTTTAATTTAGAATTTCAGTATCATTTCACCAGCAGTACAGTAGCAAACGCCATCGCAGACAGGGCAATGGTAACCTTCGTTAATCGACAGATCATACCAACGCTTGTTGTGCTCGCGAATCAATTCGCCACCGCAACGCGTAAAATATTCAAACGCTGCATTTTGTGGGCTTTGCATCCAAATATGGGCTAAACCTGCTTTACAACCAAGCTTCTTCGCTTCAGTTATTGAGCGCTCTAGTAAGCCACGACCAATACCGCCACCACGTACGTCAGGGTCAACCGCCACACATTTAAAGTAACAGATTTGTTCGGGCGGAACAGGCCAATCAGATGGACTACAGTGACCATCGATATCCCAGTTACCCGGGGCGAAGGTCAACCGAATACCCGCTAATTTGCCATCAGCAAAGGCAAGCCAATTCAAATTAATGTCGCCCACGCGGCCGCGTTGGTCGTAGTCAGCAAGTGATTCTGGCGTCAAATAGTTGTCGCCATGAACGCGGTTGCCTAATTCAAGTACGGCCGCGTAATCGGCGGCCGTCAGTTGCTTGTATTCAATCATAAGTTCGTTGTTCGTTAATCGTTAATCGTTATTCGTAGGTTATTTGTCACTTCGCTTTTCCTTTTCGAATAACGAATAACCAATAACGAATAACGTTTTTAGTAGCGGTAGTCGTCAGACTTGAATGGTCCCTCGACGGCTACGTGAATGTAATCCGCTTGCTGCTGCGTTAATTTCGTCACCACGCCACCGAAACCTTGCACCATATAACGAGCAACTTCCTCGTCGAGCTGCTTCGGCAACACTTCAACGCGAAGCTTGGCAGTTTTTTCAGACGCTGGCAAGTCAGCAAATTTTTCTTCGAACAAGTGCATTTGCGCTAATACCTGGTTGGCAAACGAGCCATCCATGATGCGGCTTGGGTGACCCGTCGCGTTGCCTAAGTTTACCAATCGACCTTCTGACAAAAGCAACAAATAGTCGTTGTCGTCGTCGCTACGATAGATCTTGTGAACTTGAGGTTTTACTTCGTCCCAGCGCCAGTTATCACGCATAAACTTGGTATCAATTTCGTTATCGAAGTGACCGATGTTACAAACCACAGCAGTAGATTTCAATGCCGCCAGCATATAGCGGTCGCACACATTCACGTTACCGGTAGTGGTGACAATCAGGTCAATATTCTGCAATAAGTCACGGTTGATGCCTTCAGCAGAATTCGTATTCACGCCATTAATGTATGGCGAAACGACTTCGTAACCATCCATACACGCTTGCATGGCACAAATTGGGTCAACTTCAGTCACTTTGACGATCATGCCTTCTTGGCGCAAGCTGGCAGCTGAGCCTTTACCGACATCGCCGTAACCAACAACCAATGCTTTCTTACCTGATAATAAGTGATCAGTTGCACGCTTAATCGCATCATTCAAAGAGTGACGGCAACCGTACTTGTTGTCGTTCTTTGACTTGGTGACGGAGTCGTTTACGTTGATAGCTGGTACACGTAAAGTCCCGTGCTTCAACATTTCGAGTAAACGGTGTACACCTGTTGTGGTTTCTTCCGTAATGCCGTGAATTTTGTCGAGCATTTGTGGGTATTTATCATGAATTAACAGGGTCAAATCACCACCGTCATCCAAAATCATGTTGGCATCCCAAAGCTCGCCATCTTTGCGACATGTCTGCTCCAAACACCACTCGTACTCTTCTTCCGTTTCGCCTTTCCAAGCAAATACAGGCACACCAGCTGCTGCCATTGCTGCTGCAGCATGATCTTGCGTCGAGAAAATGTTGCAAGAAGACCAGCGAACTTCTGCACCCAATTCAATCAACGTTTCAATTAGTACCGCTGTTTGAATGGTCATGTGAATACAGCCAATGATGCGCGCGCCAGACAATGGTTTGCTATCAGCGTACTTACGACGAATGGTCATCAACGCTGGCATTTCTGATTCAGCGATAGCGATTTCTTTGCGGCCCCAATCGGCCAAGCTGATGTCTGCGACTTTGTAATCTTGCATATAAAACCTCTTAATTCGTTATTCGTTACTCGTTACTCGTTATTCGTAGTTCTGCTCGCTGGTTCACTCTTCATAGCGATTCGCACATTTTTCTGTGCGGTAACTGCTGTCATTCGCTTTTTTTCTCGAATAACCAATAACGAACAACGAATAACGCTCTTTCTTTTAATTAAATTCTGGTTCGTGCTGTAAGCGAATCAACAACTGCTGCTGCCGATCAAGACTCAACCGTGGGCCAAAATTCGAAACCACCTCTGCTGCCGCATGACTAGCTAGCAAACCGCAAGCAGCTAACGAATAGTTACGCGTTAAACCATACATCATGGCGCCCGCAAACATATCACCCGCACCGTTCGTATCGACCGCTTTAACTTTAACGCCAGGAACAATAACCTGACGTTCACCGTCGCCTAACAAAGCGCCGTTTTTGCCAAGTGTGATCGCGACTAAATCAGCGTGTTGCTGCAATTGTTGTAGCGCTTCTTGTACGTCGGTCGTGCCAGTTAAGATCCCAGCTTCTTCTTCATTACAGAAAAGCACATCAACGCCACCATCAAGAATCAAATCAATACCATCACGGAAGTATTTGACCATGGCAGGGTCAGAGCACGTAACTGCTATCTTTGTACCGTTGGCTCGAGCGATTTCTTTGGCGCGAACAATGGCTTCTCGCGCAATCATTGAAGTCACCAAGTAACCTTCAATGTAGAGGTACTGGGCTCGTGCAATGGCATCTTCGTCTAGCTCATCAACTGATAAATCAGCGGTGATACCTAAATAAGTGCGCATGGTGCGTTCGGCATCAGGGGTAACCATCACCAAACAACGACCGGTTTTGCCTTCGTGCTTTTGGCTACCTGTATTCGTGGTAATGCCGACCTGTTCTAGGTCTTCACAATAAAATTTACCGGCTTGGTCATCAGCAACTTTACAGCAGTAAAATGCTTTACCACCAAACTGGGCAAAACCAACTAACGAGTTGGCTGCAGAACCACCGCCAGATTGTTTCTTCAGTTCGCCGCGCTGAGCCAAGAGTTTAATTAGTCGTTCTTGGTCCTCATCTTCTATCAGCGTCATCATGCCTTTTTCAATTTGATGCTGCTGTAGAAATTCGTCAGTGATTTCAAATTCCTGATCAACGAGCGCGTTGCCAATTCCAACGATATCAATAGGTTCCATGCCTTTCTCGTATAAGGTTTTCATTAGGTTATAAAACAAAAAAATCCGGCCGCAAAGTATACCGCAGCCGGATTAGTAGGTCGATAAATTGGTTAAGCTTTGTAACCGCCAGGCACGCCTTTGGTGGTGATGCTCACAGCGTCATGAGCGTGCAATGATTCGTAGTGATTTACGCGCACCCAGAAATCGGAGAATTGCGACTGCAAATTCAGTGCATGCTGTAAACGACGAGCGGCGTCTTCACAGAACATCAAGTTCTGACCGTTCAATCGTGCAAACTCTTGTTCGTCTTCACGTTTCACCGCGGCTTGAACTGGCGTCTTCAACGCATCTTCAATTGCATCAATAAGAGCAATAATCGGTAGCTCTGACACATTGTCGCCCATGATTACTTTCACTTGAGCAATCGAACGCTGACTGTGTGGGGTCGCCACAATACCTTGTGTGGTGCCTAACCAGCGATGCACCAGTTCCGCATCCACTTCGCTGTCCGTACCAAATTGGTTTGCAAAGGCTTCTTGAATCAATTGACGTGCCAAAGCCGCTGAACACGGGCAGGTGCTTGAATATGGCACTTCAACACCCAGTTCGAGGTTCAGTTTGCCACTGTCATAGCGACCAGTTACGGTGACAGGGTAGGCTTTCCAACCTTGCTTTTTGCTGATCAGTGACTTGCGACGCAAGTGATAATCAAAACTAAATTTCACGTAAGCTTGATCTGCAAGCCCATCGTGACTATCTATAAAGTCGTGCAATAATTTACCGAGCGACTGATGGCTAAGTACGTCATTGTTTGATAAATCTTCCAACAGCAGGTAAAGGCGAGACATGTGTATGCCTTTCGCTTTCGGATCGGTAAGATTGACAAATGCATCAACGTGAGCGCTTACTGGGCGCTCAGGTTCTTGTGCAGCACCGACCACCAGAGGCATCTCGATATTACTCATGCCGACCCAATCGAGTTTACCCTCGGTTTGTGCGCGAGTTTGATTGGCGATATCTGGCATCATTGTTGGTGTAGCTGTTGGCATGCTTGTACGGCTCCAAACGTTAAAAATACTGATCCCTGCAAAAGGGGGCGATAGTATACAAGAATTATGCTCAATACGGTAGTTTGCCAGATTGGGTTTATAACCGAAGGAAAAGTTTTCGATTAGGTGAATCGAAAAATATGGATAAGGAAAGCACGATGTTGGATGAAAAGCTTTTAGAGCAGTATCACGAGCTGCTTGGGAATGAAGGCGTACACGAAATGTACAATACCTTTAGTGACAACATTGCCGGTTACTTAGACCACCTGCAACATGTGGTGAAGAAACGTGATGAAGCTGAAACGCGGCGGCAAGCACATAAAGTGAAAGGAGCCTGTCGTTCAGTTGGCTTGCGTCAACTAGCGAGTCAAATGGAGCGTTTAGAGCGTGAAGAGTGGCATTGGGATGATGCAGATGACTTGCTGGAGCAGTGGGCCGTTGAATTGCCACTGCACCAGCATCAATTACGTCGTTGGTTACATGCGCGGGGCATTTAGTGACGGTTGCTCAAGATGTTGAATTGAAACGTCACCAATAAAGCGATAGCCCTCACCATGAATGGTCGTAATGAGGTTCGGCGAATCAGGCTGAGCCTCAAAGTGACGACGGATACGACGAATTGCAACGTCAACCGTACGATCATTTGGGCGTAATTCACGATCCAGCATTTTCTTCACCAAGGTTTCGCGGTCGAGAATCTTACCAGGGTTCGTCAAAAATAATTCCATCGCGCGATATTCGCTTTTCGGTAAACGGAACATTTTACCGTCTGGCGAGAACAAACAGCGACTATCACTTTCCAAACGCCAACCATTAAATTCATAGACAACACTGTCGTGCCCAACATTTTTCTGCTGGCTCTTTAATGCTTCAATACGGCGATATAAATTGCGAACGCGAATAATCAATTCTTTTGGATTATAAGGTTTGATGAGGTAGTCATCAGCACCTAACTCCAGCGCAAGCAAACGGTCTTCTTCAGCATCACGGCCGGTTAAGAAAACTAAGCCGATGTTATCGTTCTCGCGAAGTTTTTCCGCCAGCTCGATGCCGCTTTTGCCCGGTAAGTTCACATCCATGATGACAAGGTCAATTTGCTGACGAGCCATGATGCGTTGCATTTGCATGCCATCTGCCGCGTCGAACACATCATAGCCTTCTTGCTGAAACAGCCGAGTCAGTGTATTTCGAGTGACAACTTCATCTTCAACGATTAGTAATCTGGCGCTCATAGAAGGTTCCAAGAATCTGTTAACATGTGTTGAAATTTGGTAATGAAATATAGTGTAGCATGCGATTTTATATATAGCTGTATATTCATGCAACTATTCTTACAAAAGTTTACTTGCTCTGTGTTACACGCCGAACTGGCAGCTTGATATGGAACTGCGTGCCTTGTGGGGTCGGGCTTACAAGGTTAATCTGCCCCTGCAACGCATGAACTACTAGATTGTAGACCAAATGCAAACCAAGCCCTGCAGCGCCATGACTTCGCTTCGTTGTGACAAACGGGTCGAACACCACTTTGACTAAATCATCTGGAATGCCATCACCATTGTCTGAATAGGTCAACTCAAGTTCACCTTGGTCTATGTCATTCGAGCTACCGCTGAACTTAAAGTCAAAGTGAATTGCAGGCTTGTCGGTGTTCGCAAACGCATGCTGCAACGCATTCTGTACCAACTGCATGATGACTTGATGGAGTGGGCCAGGACGAATGCTCACCGTTAGCTCATCCGGAATTTCAGCGCTCAGCGCGACCTTGGCTAATTCAGGGTGACGACTGCTGATATTTTGCACAGCTTCATCCCAGAACTTACTCAGGGTGACAGGACGATCTTCGTCGCTAAATTGATCCATCGATAGCTTGCTAAAGTTACTGATGAGATCAGCCGTTCGCTTAATATTGCGACTAATGAGCGCAAGGTTTTCATCAAATGATGTCATGTAGCGCTGGAATTCTTGGCTGGTTAATTTTTTCTCGGCAAACTTCTGCTTTAGTAACAGTAGGTTATCTTGCAATATAGAGGTTGATGTAACAGCCAAGCCTACTGGCGTGTTGACTTCATGTGCAACGCCAGAAACCAATTTTGCCAAACTCTGCATCTTCTCTGCTTGCACTAGCTCATTCTGGTATTGATGCGCAGAAGCCAGAGCCTGTTGTAATTCCTGATTTGATTCAAACAGCATCTGCGTACGCTGCTTCACCTGCAGTTCCAGCTCAGCATTAAGTTCACTAGCCTGACGCTCAGCTTGCTCTTGGCGTTTGATGTGCTGTTGTATACGACTTAACAACGAGTTAAACGCGTCAGCGACCCGATCGAGCTCCTGCAAATCAAACTCGTGCAATGCCGTGTCGTACTGCTTATCACGAGCGATATCTTGAATACTTTCAACCATTTCATCGAGTGGTTGAGTGATGATGCGACGCAACCACAAGGACATCAGCCAACTTAGAATTAAGCTCGCCGTTGTGATCGCGGCACTAATGGCAAGCGAGAAAACTTGCGCTTGATCGTACGCCGCTCGCGACGTTCGAATATAAACATAACCTTGAAGCGAATCCTCAACCATTAACGGTCGCGCAGTTTCCACATAGTTATCGGTAAAGCGAGCTTGGCTGAGCTCCTTCGCCCGTTCAAACCGAACCGGAATCGGCGCTTCTTGTTCAGCATAGTAACTGGCAAAGAAACTGAGCGATTCACTGTTTGGGTCATGTCGATAGAGGTGAATATGTTTTATGAGCGGCGACGATTTAAATGACTTTAACCAACGCTCGGCAGAATCTGCTTGGTTATAAACCATAAATGCATTCGCATTGTCGGCTACAAAGCTGGCAACATCATCGGTTTGTCGCAAAAGTCGCTGGTGCGTATCGAGTATAAAATTAAAGCTAAGCACCACACACGCCAACGCCACCGAGATAGTCGTGATTAGTATCACTAAGCTGGTAACGCTGCGTTTAATGGAGCTAACTTTAAAACTCATGACAGTTGTACCTAGTTAACGTCGTTTGACGCGAGTTTTTTGCGCATGATAAACAGCGAATTTGTTGTCTTCAGCAACGCGTTCACAGTGGCCAAAAGCTTGCTCAATCAATTCTGGCCAGGGTAGAAAACGATTTGCGACTAACCAAAGCTCACCCTGGGTAGTGAGGTGCTGAAAAACGCTGCGTAAAAACTGCTTTCCAATTTCATAATCGGTTGCTAACCCCGTATGAAAAGGCGGGTGGCTGACGACGTAATCGAATTGACCAAGAGAATTGGTTAAACCATCCTGAGCAACGCACACACCGGTTAAGTGATTCAATGCGAGAGTCCGCTCAGTTGCCGCTAAGGCGAGTGCGCTCACGTCTAAATAAGTAACCTCGAGTGCTGGCGCCTGACGGTTCAACCATGCACCCAACACCCCATGCCCGCATGCGAAGTCGAGTATTTTGCCGCGCTGCCAAGTTGGAAGATGTTTAAGTAACATCGCGCTACCGGCATCAATACCAGGAAACGAAAATACGCCTGGCAAGCTGGCTAGCTTTAACGGCGCCGCTTGATTTGGTTGGTCTAATTCGACGTACTCGAAATAGTCCTCAACCGCAAACGTAAGCTTTGGTTCATTGACACAAGTGCGTAATAAAAGCGAGTGGTTACCAACCGCCATTTTTTGCGCAGGAGCCAACGAACCAGGAAATTGCTTGTGAATACTCTTAATGCCACCGCGGTTATCACCAACCAACCAGATTGTTGCGCCTTCAGGTAATACATGGCGAAGCGCTTCCAACACATACAAAGTGAGCTGCTTTTCTTTTGGTAACCAAACGAGAGCCGCTTTGGCATCACCGGCTTGCGGCGCACTTGCACCAAAATGGTGCAATATATCAGGCGCTTGTCGCTGCCACTGTTTGGCATAGCCGGCATGCCATTGCCAACAACTGACCACAGGCAACAATTGCGCTAATTCCGCGTCAGGCGCATTCACTACCAACAGTGGCTCATCATCAAACCGTGATTGCTGGCGAAGTACGAGTTGTGAAGGAGGGCTCATATGCTTCAATGTATGCTTCTCTTCGTTTCTTATCTATTATCGTTATATCGGTTTTTGGTCGTAAGCTTCCACGAATACGTCGACATTTTCGCTGGCATGCTCAATTCGCTCGCCATCAAACTGTGCCACATTAAATAAAGCTTCGCCTTCGTTGGCAACTGGAATATTGCTAATACCTATGACAATACCATGATAAGGGCTCTTAATTGCATGCAACTCATCGCCATGCGGGTTCACGGTTTGCGCAATCACTTGGCCCTTATTGATGGTCTGCCCAAGCTCTACCTTTGGTACCACTAAACCATCGTACTCATTTCGAATCCATCCGCTACGGTGCGCAACGACGGGTTTGACCTTCTTGCGGCTGCGACGACCTTTCAGCATTTTCAAACTTTTCATCACGTTCTGTACGCCAATGACGCCGGCTTTAATCGCTGCATAATCAAACCGTAAAGCTTCGCCCGCCTCGTACAGAATCAACGGAATGCCAAGTTCTGATGCTAACGATCGCAATGAACCGTCACGTTCCTTGCTGTGAAGAATCACGGGTGTACCAAATGCCTCAGCCATCTTCAGCGCGTCACCGTTATCGGTATCGACACGAATTTGTGGCAAGTTGCTGCGATGAATCGCTCCGGTGTGCAAATCGATAATATGCGTCGCATTTTGCACCAACGTTTCATTAAACAAATGTGCAAGGCGACTGCCCAAAGCACCTCGTTCCGAGCCCGGGAAACAACGATTCAAATCACGACGGTCAGGTAAATAGCGCGACTGCTGAATAAACCCAAATACATTCACCACCGGTACAATGATCACCGTACCCGCCAATTGCAGCGGGTCAAGCTCACCCATCAAGCGGCGACATACCTCAATACCATTGAGCTCATCACCGTGAATAGCCGCACACACTAACAACGTCGGGCCCGGTTTTACGCCATGAAATACTTCAGCATGCAAATCCATTGGGGTATCGTTGTACAGCCGGGCCGCCGGTATTTTCACGCTGTGGCGCGACCCTGGCGCAATGCGCTGATTAGCTAACTGAAAAGATTTATGCTTCATATAAAAACCGTTAGTCGTTGTTCGTTATTCGTTAGTCGTTATTGGTTATTCGTTATTGGTTATTCGAAAAAGCGAAATGAAAAACCCAAAACATCACAACGAAAAGTGAGCTAATACGTCTGCGAATTCTCCGGCTAACAAAACTCACGAATAACCAATAACGAATAACGAATAACGTTTTTGCTTTTGTTGTTAGCCTTTGCCCTTGGTTCGGGTTTTGTTCGCTTTGGCGTTTTTCTCAATGAAACTGATGATTTGATCAGCCACATCTTTGCCCGTTGCACCTTCAATGCCCTCAAGGCCTGGCGACGAGTTCACTTCCATAACGAGTGGGCCGTGGTTAGAACGCAAAATATCGACACCAGCAACGTTTAAGCCCATGGTCTTTGCAGCTTTCACTGCAGTTGCGCGCTCTGCTGGGGTCAGTTTGACCAAGCTGGCAGAGCCACCACGGTGCAGGTTAGAACGGAATTCGCCCGGCTTAGCTTGGCGCTTCATGGCGGCAATAACTTTGTCGCCAATCACAAAGCAGCGGATATCAGCGCCACCTGCTTCTTTAATGTATTCTTGCACCATAATGTGAGATTCGAGTCCCATGAACGCTTCGATTACGCTTTCTGCCGCTTGACGTGTTTCGGCTAAAACCACCCCGATACCTTGTGTGCCTTCAAGTAACTTAATTACCAGCGGTGCACCGCCGACCATTTCAATCAAGTCAGGAATGTCTTGTGGTTGACTAGCAAAACCGGTGGTAGGCAGACCAATCCCTTTTCGGCTAAGCAACTGCAATGAGCGCAGTTTGTCGCGGCTACGTGAAATTGCTACCGATTCATTGAGTGGATAGGTGCCAATCATCTCAAACTGACGTAATACTGCGGTACCGAAGAACGTAATTGACGCACCAATACGCGGAATAATCGCATCGTACTGCGGTAAGTCTTTTCCTTTCATGTGAATTGAGCTTTCGCGAGCGTTAATATTCATATAGCAGCGTAGCGGGTCGAGAACATCAACAATGTGACCTCGAGCTTCGCCGGCTTCAACTAAGCGGCGCGTTGAATAAAGACGCGGATTACGCGATAAAATGGCAATTCTCATGCGGTCGCTCCAAGCTGGCCGAGTAAATAAGATTTGTCAGGGTCGACAAGGAAATGTCCACGCATTGCTTGGCGGCCCAATAACATACGAAACTTCATGGTGTCGCGGTTCGTTAACGTCAACTCGATTGGTTGCGAGAACTCACCTAAATTTAATGTGGATAGAATAACATATCGCAGCTCGGTATGACCTCCAGAATCTGTTACTTCGCGTTGATCATGTATTTTCGCCTCACAGACATGCTCGCGATCACTATGTTGTTCCGGATGCAGCCAAATTCGTAACCAATTCTCACCATCTTGTTCAAATGGCTCGAGCTTGAATGCGTGCAAACACGATGTACGTGCGCCAGTATCAACTTTCATTTTCAGGGCATCGATGCCAAGTTCAGGAAGTGAACCCCATTCGCGCCAACCAAGTGTTTGCATAAAAACTCCCTTAAAGACTAAAAACGTTGTTCGTTGTTCGTTATTCGTTATTCGTTATTCGTTGTTCGTGAGTTTGGTTCGCTGGAGAATTCGAGAACGAATTTGCTTACTTTTCTGTGCGATGTTTTTGGTTTTTCGTTTTTTTCGAATAACGAATAACCAATAACGAATCACGCTCTTGTGTTTTTTAACTGCTGTAGCCAGGTGATGAATTCTTCGGGGGCGCGATCAAGCGCAGCCGCCGGTACAAATAAATCATAACCTAATAATTCACGAAAGTGTTCACATCTTACCGCGAACATCGCTTGTACGCCGCGATATTCCTTCCCTGAGGCGCTTAGATAGCGGTCGGGAACTTCGAAATAAGGCGAATATTCGCGCAAATCTGGGCGTTCGTGACGCAGTGCTGCTACTAGTAAGTGGCGTTGCTCACTCAATATATAGACCGCTAGGCGTGGTGTGATGCTTTGAATAATTGGCTCAATATCATGCAGACGAAAGCCAATGTAGGGCATGGGTTCCAATTCGAGACCGCGGTGAAGGCGTGGAATATCGAAGCGTAAGATATTGTCCCAATGAATGCGCCAAGTGCCGCGTCGGTGTACATAGACAATTTCTTGTGGGGTGATGGTCATGCTGACCGGTGGTTCAAAGATTTTTGCGCTACCCAGAAAAATAAGAGCAGCACTGGCAATAAATAGCAGACCGTAAGCAGCGGGAATAATCGGCGTATCAGTTAGCAACAGAAACATGGTGACGGCAAATATTACCAAACCGAGCGCGTTAAACCCTAGGCCATGGGCTCGTGCTAGCGGCTTGATATAAACAATACGCTCGTCGGTTGAGTTGTCATTCATACACGGTGGCCGGATCGGGCAGACCAAATGTCTCGCGAATGATCTGACTGGTGAATTGAGTCTTTAAATAAAAGCCCCGTGGTAACGTTTGAATGATTTCACCGTTGGCGCCAATGGCTTCGGTCAGTACACGGCTATTTGCGGCTTTAGGCCGTAATTGCAGCACTTCGCCCTGATGAGCGGTAATCGATTCCACTTCACCCAATGCAATTTTGTCCATATGCTCTTGCCAGTCTGCGCGTAACTGGGCTTCTTGTTGCGCACTAGGCTGCCATAAAAATGCGGTGCCGATGCAGCGCTCGGCCAGCGGCACTTCGCGACGTCCGTCAATGGGTATCCACAGTACACACTGAAGTTTATTGCGCACGTTGCTGGTTTCCCATGTCAGCTGGTGTACATCCACCAGTGGTGTGGTACAGACAAACGTGGTTTCGAGTGGTTTACCGTTGGCATCCAAAGGAATGGTCTTCAATTCCACGCCTAACTCGGGAAAGTCTTGTAATGCCTGAGAACCCGCGCTTGCGCCTAGGGCGCTCTCAAGTAACTGACCAACCCAACCTTTGTTGCGACGCAAATCGTTGGGTACGCTCATACCAACTTGAGTCGCCAACTCAGCAAAGCTTAAGCCTGCCAGTGCGCTGGCTTTATCAAAGAGCTGTTTGAGTTGCACAATTACCTCGTCTAAACGGATTAATCCTTTCATTCATGAGCCGATTATGGAAAAATCCAAGCCATATGTCGAATTTATGAGGGCGCTCGCGTGATAGACGCAGAAGGATTTCGCGCCAATGTGGGAATCATTATCTGCAACGAGCAGGGACAAGTCTTTTGGGCGCGTCGATTCGGTCAACATAGCTGGCAATTTCCGCAAGGCGGAATTGATGATGGCGAAACGCCAGAGCAAGCTATGTACCGTGAACTCTGGGAAGAGGTTGGGCTAAAGCCCGAACAAGTCGAAATTGTTTACACCAGTCGCAATTGGTTTCGTTACCGATTACCGAAGCGTTTGGTACGACGCGAACAACGACCAACCTGTATTGGTCAGAAGCAGAAATGGTTTTTGCTGCGGTTAAAATGTAATGAAAAAGATGTGAACGTCATGCAGTCGTCACATCCTGAGTTTGATGACTGGCGTTGGGTCAGTTACTGGTATCCTGTGCGACAAGTTGTGTCGTTCAAACGGGAAGTGTATCGACGGGTTCTGAAAGAGTTCTCGGCAGTCGTGATGAATGCTGCGCCACGTCGCCCAAGACCCCCACGCCGCCGCCGTTCTTAACAAAGGGTTTGTGAATAACAAGGCAGGCTATGCTTCGAGTACTACAGCGCATTGTTGAAGCAGTGAACCAAGCGCCAGACTTTGATCTGGCGCTGCAAACCATGGTGCGCCAAGTTAAAGAAGCTCTTCATACCGATTCCTGTACTGTTTACCTTGCCGACCATGAGCAACGCCAGTTCGCTCTGGCTGCCACTGATGGCTTAGAAATTCGCTCTGACAAACCAATTCATGTGCCATTTGGCGAGGGTGTGATTAGTCTTGCGGCGTCACGTGAAGAACCCTTAAATATTGCCAATGCTTCCGATCACCCTGCGTTCTTGAAACTCGAACATGTGGTCGAAGATCGTTATAAAGCAATGCTTGCAGCACCAGTCATTCACCGCCGTCGAGTTCTCGGCGTGTTAGCCGTTCAGCAAGAGCAAGCACGCGCATTTACTCGCGACGAAGAGGCTTTTGTGGTGACTTTGGCTGCTCAGCTAGCTGTGGTGATTGCGCACGCCGAAGCGAAGGGGCTGTTACGCACCGCGAAACAATCGCCATGGTTGCAGACCATTAAAGGCCTGCCAGCAGCGCCGGGTGTCGCTATTGGCGAAGCGTTTGTTGTCAAACCACCAGCACGATTGAGTGAAGTCACACCGAAGCGTAGTGACATGCCTGAGCACGAAATTCGTGCATTTCGCGCCGCAGTTGCTCGTACGCGGCAAGAGTTGCTGAACATTAGTGACAGCATGAAAGGGCAGGTGGCAGACGAAACACTCGCAATCTTCGATGTCTACCACGCCATGATGGACTCTGCCAGCCTCGGCAAAGAAGTTGAACAAACAATTAATGATGGTTGGCGTGCACAAACAGCGTTGAAGCTGGTGGTAGAGCAACTGGTTAATCAGTTTGAAAACCTCGACGACGAATACATTCGTGAACGTGCCAGTGATGTACGCGATCTTGGTAATCGGATCTTGGCGCACCTGCAAAATCGAGAAGCACGCAAGCTGAATCCACCAGCGCAATGTATTTTAGTTGCGGACGAAGTCACCGCGACCATGTTAGCGGAGCTGCCACACGCCGATATTATTGGCATGGTGTCGTTACGTGGCTCAGGTAACTCGCATGCAGCGATTATGGCTCGCAGCATGGGCATCCCTGCGGTACTTGGTGTCGATGACATTCAATTGAATGAAGTGAGTGGTGAAACACTCATTGTCGATGGCTACAATGGCGACGTATTTGTTAGTCCACCACTACAAGTTGAAAACGAATATCGCCAACTCGCCGACGAAGAACTCGCGTTACGTCAAAAAGTCATGCAGGCACGTGACTTGCCGGCTGAAACCACCGACGGCGTGCGCGTTCAGCTGAATTTGAATGTCGGCTTAAATACCGAACGCGATTGGCTGAATGATTTGAATGTGCATGGTGTTGGTTTATACCGCACTGAAATTCCGTTCATGATGCGCGAGCGATTACCGACGGAAGACGAACAAGAAGAACTTTATAGTCAAGTGCTTGAGCAATTTCGCGGGGCGCCGGTGGTTATGCGTACGCTGGATGTTGGCGGTGATAAACCGCTACCGTATCTGCCAATGGATGAAGAGAACCCATTTTTAGGCTGGCGTGGTATTCGGATGACGCTCGACCATCCCGAAATATTCTTAGTACAAATTCGTGCCATGTTGCGCGCATCCGTTGGTCGCAATAACTTGCGCATTTTATTACCAATGATTACCAGCGCCGAAGAAGTTGATGAAGCAGTACGAATGATTCATCAGGCTTATCATGAGGTAGCTGAAGAGTTGCAGTGCAGTGTCGACGAGCAGTTATTTGAGCCACAAATTGGTGTCATGATTGAGGTGCCAGCGCTGATTTATCAATTGCATTGTGTTGCCGATAAAGTCGATTTTTTCTCGGTCGGCACGAATGATTTAACGCAATATATGTTGGCAGTTGATCGAAATAATTCGCGAGTAGCCAGTTTATATGATGCATTTCATCCGGCTGTGCTCCACGCGCTAAAGCAAATTATTGAGCGCTGCGACGCACTGAATAAGCCAGTTTCCGTGTGCGGTGAATTAGCCGGTGAGCCGGGCGGAGCGCTTTTATTGCTCGCTATGGGTTACCGTAATTTCAGCATGAATAGCTATAATATTGATCGCATTCGTTGGATTATTCGGCATATATCAGCCGCCGATTTAGACGAAGTGTTACTGCGCGCTTTAGCATCGCGTTCCCCGCAAGAAGTGAAGCAACACGTTATCATGGCACTGGAAAACGCAGGTCTTGGCGGTTTTGTTCGTGCCGGTGGTTAAGGAGATTCAGTGCTCTTAACGGGCTGGTTATGGTGTTTAGCCGGAGGTATGGTGGCAGGCTTGTTAGCCGGCATGCTCGGTATTGGCGGCGGCCTCGTGATTGTTCCTCTACTGATTTACTTGTTGCCATTATTGGGCGTTGCACCTGATCTGGTGGTGCAAATGGCGGTAGCCACCTCACTTGCAACCATTGTGATGACCACGTCCAGCTCGGCACGGTCGCATTTGAAGCATGGGCAGGTAAGTTTCTTTTGGGTTCGACGCTTAATTCCCGGCCTGATGGTAGGCGCCGTGTTGGGTGCTTGGTTAGCAACACTGATACATCCAGAGTGGCTCCAACGTATTTTCGCGGTGGTATTAATGTTGCTTTCTATTCGAATGCTGATACCACAACGCGGCGGTGAACCGCTCACTGATGTCTCGAAGCGATTGATGGCGTTGATTAGCACTGGCATGGGTACCCTATCAGCACTGGTTGGTATAGGTGGTGGCTCGCTAACCGTGCCGCTACTGCAAAGGTTACGAGTTCCCATCCGTCAGGCAATTGCGGTATCCTCTGTGGGAAGTTTAAGTATCGGTTTAAGTGCCGTCATTGCATTTATTGTGCTCGGTCAACAATTAGAAGGTGCAGATGGTCTGCTTGGGTATGTGCACGTGAAAGCGTGGCTCGCAATTTCAATCACATCAATGTTATTTGCGCCGATCGGAGCGAGCCTCACACAACGCTTGCCGGTTAAACATTTGCAACGTGGGTTCGCGGTATTTTTAGTCTTTATTTCAATCAAATTAGCAATAGGATAATTGATGCAAACAGGCATGACGCAAGCAGCCATCACGCAAACAGAGTACATGGTGCATCCAAGTATCGATCCGATTATTGTCAGTATCGGGCCATTTGATTTACGCTGGTATGGCTTGATGTACCTCGTTGGTTTTCTGTTTGCTTGGTGGTGGGGCAACCGGCAGTGCCGTATGCCGCATTATGCAAATCAAGGCTGGACAGAAAAACGCTTCAGCGATTTGCTGTTTTGGGCGTTTATGGGCGTTATCTTAGGCGGCCGTATTGGCTACGTACTGTTTTATCAGTTCGATTACTTCCTACAAAATCCGTTATATCTGTTCGACATAACCAGTGGCGGTATGTCATTCCACGGTGGCATGTTGGGCGTGATTACGGTGTTATGGCTATTTGCGGCGAAAACCAAACAATCGCTACTTGCTGTGGGCGACTTTATCGCACCGCTAGTGCCAGTAGGTTTAGGTGCAGGTCGCATCGGTAATTTCATTAATGGCGAGTTGTGGGGGCGTGTGACCGATGTACCGTGGGCGATGATTTTCCCCGCAGCGGGACCTCTGCCACGTCACCCGTCACAGCTCTATCAAGCAGCTTTAGAGGGTGTCGTATTGTTTATTGTGCTGGCGCTCTACAGTCGCAAACCACGACCAGTTGGCGCTATTGGTGGGTTATTTCTGATTGGTTACGGTCTAGCGCGGTTTGCGGTGGAATATGCTCGTGAACCAGATAGCCATTTAGGCCTATTAACCTTCGGTTGGTCGATGGGACAGTGGTTATCGGCACCAATGATTGTTGTTGGCGCGGTGCTAATGTTGCTAGCTTATAAAAATAAAAACGGAGCAAACGCGTGAAACAGTATTTAGAACTCTGCCAACGAATTGTCGATGATGGCGTTTGGATTGAAAACGAACGTACCGGCAAACGCTGTTTGACTGTCATCAACGCAGACCTTGAGTATCGTGTTGACCGCAATGAATTTCCGTTAATCACCACCCGCAAAAGCTACTGGAAAGCAGCCATTGCCGAGCTTTTGGGTTATATTCGAGGTTACTCGAACGCCGCTGATTTCCGCGCCCTCGGCACCCCAACTTGGGATGCGAATGCAAACTTAAATGAAGCTTGGCTTGCTAACCCGCACCGCAAAGGTGAAGACGACATGGGCCGCGTTTACGGTGTACAAGGACGTGCTTGGGCAAAACCTGACGGCGGCGTTATTGATCAGTTGCGTAAAGTGGTTGATAACCTGTCGCGCGGCATGGATGATCGAGGCGAAATCATCAGTTTCTATAACCCAGGCGAGTTTCATATGGGCTGTCTACGCCCGTGTATGCACACCCACAACTTCTCGCTACTTGGTGATACCTTGTACTTAACCAGTTATCAACGCTCGTGTGATGTGCCGTTGGGCCTGAACTTTAACCAAGTACAAGTATTCACGTTCTTGGCGTTAATGGCGCAAATTACCGGCCACAAAGCTGGCGTTGCGTACCATAAAATCGTCAACGCACATATTTACGAAGACCAACTTGAACTGATGCGCGATGTGCAACTGAAGCGCGAGCCATACCCAGCGCCGCAGCTTGAAATCAACCCAGACATCAAAACCCTCGAAGACTTAGAAACCTGGGTGACCATGGACGACTTCGCCGTCCACAACTACAAACACCACCCACCAATCGCATACCCTTTCAGCGTGTAGCCCGGCCTTCTCTTACAGAAGGAACGCCGGGTGGCGCGAAGCGCCGTGTTGACGTTATTGGTTATTCGTTATTCGAAGAGAGCTTTGAGTAACGACTCGGCATTGCAACAAACCCCAGAGCTCCTAGACACGAATAACCAAAGTGAAAGAAGGGTATGTATATCCCCCCTTTTTGAAAAACCAAGTTTTCATTGACTAGTATAAAGTGCTTAATACGTTACCTAAGTGCTATTTTGTTGTGATTGGGTTCTTTTTATAGGTCTTTATCGTAGCTTTCTTTAATCTTGAGGTTTTGGTTGCCGACATCATTTAATATCCGATTATTCGTACTTTTCAAGCTAAAACTCATAATAAAGTTCAATTATGGTAATATAAGCCGCATTTTGAATTTTCATGTTTTTCAGAGAATAGCCCCACACATACACCCATCAACGCAGTCCCCCAACCCTACCAGTTTCTATTTCTTTTTGTGTCTCAAATATCGCATTTAATAGCTAAAATAATCAGTCAAAGTGCAAATAAAAGAACTTTACTTTATCTATCGCAAGGTCTACGCTTTAACGAATAACGAATAACGAATAACGAATAACGAATAACGAATAACGAATAACGAATAACGAATAACGAATAACGAATAACGAATAACGGACGAAGCCATGCTCTCACCTGCAGCCCAAGCCGAACAACTCGGCGAACGCCTCAAACAAGCGCGACTTAACGCGAATATTACCCAAGTGCAGCTTGCAGAGCAGGCAGGGGTATCGCGTAAGATTGTATTGAATGCCGAAAAAGGCCAAGCCACGCTTGAGAACTTTGTCGCCTTAATGCAAGCGCTTGATCTCACTGCACAGTTAGATAATTTCTTGCCGCCACAACCAATATCTCCGGTGCAGCTGAAAAAGCTGCAAGGCAAGAAGCGTAAGCGCGCGACAGGCTCTCGAAGCAAAGGATACGATGACGAATTGGATGTTGATGCATGGTAATGGAAGTTATTGGAGTATGGTACCAAGACCGCGAAGTTGGCGCGTTGAGTTTTGACACGGCGCGTGGTGTTGGTGCATTTGAATATACGCCAGAATTTCTAACCAGTGGTATTGAGTTAGCACCACTGAAAATGCCACTAAAAAAACAAATTTATAGCTTTCCTGAATTAAACTTTGAAACCTTTCACGGACTACCAGGCCTCACGGCTGATTCGCTTCCAGATGATTTTGGTAATGCGGTGCTCAATGCATGGGTAGCTAGCCAAGGTAAACAACCGAGCGACATTACGCCGTTGCAGCGCCTGCAATATACAGGTAGGCGCGGCATGGGCGCACTTGAGTATCGACCGGCGACACGGCTTCGGGGCTTTGAGAAGTCGCAAGACGTTGAAATCAAAGAGCTCATTAAAGTGGCGCAAGACGTACTGAATAAACGCTCGCAATTTCACGTCGAGCTTGATCCGAGTGGTAAAACAGATCAAGAGGCGATGTTGTCGTTGCTCTCGGTAGGGATGAGCGCTGGTGGCGCTAGACCCAAAGCGGTATTAGCCTTCAGTGGTGATTTTACCGAAGTGTGCTCAGGCCAAACCGATGCACCTGAAGGGTTTGTGCATTACATCATGAAGTTCGATGGTGTGACCGAGCGCACTATTCAGCGGGAAACATTTGATGATCCGCAAGGGTTCGGAGCCATGGAGTACGTCTATTATTTGATGGCGCGTGAGTGCGGTATCGAGATGATGCCATGCCATTTGTTGGACGAGGGCGATCGGCGCCACTTTTTAACGCAACGATTTGATCGCCGTGATAACGAAAAGCTTCATGTGCAAACGCTGACAGGTATCGCACATGTCGATTTCAAAAAGCCTGGAAGTTTTTCCTACGCTGAGCTATTCGCCGTCGCGCGACAACTCAAGCTCAACGCTCATGAGGCGGAGCAGCTTCTACGACGCATGATTTTTAATATAGTCGCCCGCAATCATGACGACCACGCAAAGAATTTCGCGTTTCTCTATCAAAACAACCGCTGGCAACTCGCACCAGCGTATGATCTTGCATACAGTTACAAGCCTGGTAGTAAATGGGTGAATCAACACTGGATGCAGCTCAACGGTAAACGAGAAGACTTCACTCGCGCCGATCTACATAGCCTCGAAAAAGTCAGCCCTATGTTTACCCGCAAGCGCATCGACGCCATTCTCGAGCAAACCACTGAAGCAGTCTCCAAATGGCGACACCTCGCCAAAGAGCAACAAGTACCAGTCGACTTAATTAACGAGATCGCCTCGAATCACCGCCTCGACCTCTAATATCCAATATCCAATATCTAATATCGTTTTTGCTTTTCTATTTTGATAATCTCAATGTTCGTCAAATAATAACAACAAAAGTGAGCATCGGATGTCAGTCGTCGCATGGATTGCTTTAGCAATTTTATTGTTGGCAGTATTTTTATTTTTTAAATTCAGAAAATTTCGTGGGTTTGTTTTTCTGACTTTGTTTGCCGCACTATTGGGCATGATATTTGGTCCTCCGTCTTATGTGGTGCACGAAGGCTACACTACAACCCTACGAAACGATCCAACTAATACGCGCTATCATTATGCTTGGGCTGTCAATAAACTGGCGCCGACAGAAGCAAAGCGGGCAAAATTGGGCATTTATAATCCCGAAACAGGTGAATTTCAGCGCTTCAATGAGGAGCTGGCAAAATCTGCTAATCTCGCATTTATTCCGCCAAGCCAACCAACTTGGTTGCTCAATATTTGGTGGTGGATATTTCCAGCAACCTATTTGGCGTTCTATATTCAGCGCCGATTTGGGCTATTAGCCAGCTTTGGCGGTGTATTTTACTTCGCGCGGCGTAACAAAAACTGCCAAGAAAAACTCGATTTTGCTCGACAACAACGAACGATCTGGGCGTACGAAGATGCTCTAAAACTTTTCCAAAGCTATCGTTTCAAACCCAAACGATTTATTGAACAGGCGACGCAAGAGTCGGCAGCTATTTACCAGACTTATAAATTACGTGTGCAAACACTCCAGAAACTGTATCGAAATGCCGCAGAGACGCTGCAAAATCGCGATGTCACTGCATTCACGAAAACGGGTAAGTTGTTTGCCATTGCTGATTTTATGGGGCTTCTTGGTGAATTGCTGCATGACCGAGAACGCACACAGATGCCGAACCTTGCACTCGAGATAACGTTGGATAAGAACTGGCATTTATTTAGCCCAGAACACCGAAAATTTGTCGGTTATTCGAGCATTACAGAGCTTGAGAACACCAAACTCAATCAAATTGAAGAGCGTTGGCGCCGAGAAATATCCTCTGCACAACCGATCTCACAGCTGACCGAGTACTATGCGCAAAATGTGAAGTCATTTGAACAGCAACGCGATAACGTGCGTACGACGGAGTCCGCGCAAAATTACGTTTCTGCAGAGTTGGCGGCGTTTTGGCAGGTGGCTGAATCTCAACTAGCCGGTGAGTTAACTGAGCAAAACCGCGTCAGCGCACAACGTTACGCGAATGATTATTTTATTAATCGACTGTTTAAAGCGGTGTCAGATCCGACCGCTTTTAAGTATTTTCATCAATCGTTTGAGAAAAACTTGAGCAAGACGCTCGCCATCATTTTCTCTTCCTATTTTCCAGAAGAACAATGGCATGGTCGGGCACTATTTAGCGAGCAAAAATCCGAGTCGATTCAGCAGCGGCAATTGCTTTTCAAATTGATTCCAACCGGTCGCTTAACCGGCGGTGCTCCAACCGTTGAAAGTGAGGTGTCACAGTGGGTTGGTCAGCAAACGGTTTGGGTGAGACGGTTGAATCAACCGCAGCTACCAAATCGATTTAAATCAAAGGCCGATGCATTCGGTGATATCACAGCAACGGCCATGTTACGAGATGCGTTCAACACCAGAAAGCAGATACCACAACCGAACTCTCATAAAGTAACAGAACTTGCTCAAAAACATGTCTTAGATGAACTAAATGAGACGGTGAAAGAGCTTGCACATGGAGTCGGTGAAGACCTCGCACTCGAGTTGATCAACCAAATTATTGACGGCAACGGCGTTAATGCAATTATCCAATTTGAACAAGTTGTTGATAGCGAATTAAGTAGTCTGGTATTCAATTCGCTAGAAAACGCGGCAAGCTTATTTGAAGCAGGTTTAGGCTTTTTGGGAGGTGATGATTAATGAAGACGTCTAGTTTTGTTCTATTCATGACGCTCATTGTCAGCATGCCTGTTCAGGCACAAGACAGCTGGGGGCGAAAGCTTGGCGAAGTACTCGGTGAATTGCCGTTGGCAGATTATTATCGAAGTGCCACCAGTTTCAATGATGTGCATTGGGTAAATGATGCCCAACTGCGAGAAGCGAATGTGCTGTACAAGATTAGCGCAAGTAGCAACGTGAATGTGCGTGCCGCCGCAACCACCGACAGCGCTGTCATATCAAGTTTACCAGCAAATAGTCTCGTGCAGATTCTGTCAAAACGACCGTTTGAGCCATGGTTTAAAGTTCAATTAGCTGGCGGAACCGAAGGATTTATTCACGAGAGTTTACTTGTTCGCGTCGAATAAGGCTGACAAACGCACTGAATGATTAGCTAACGCACTGGCAGAAATGGTAGAATGCGCCCGGTTTTTCAGGTGAGAGTGGGTTCATGAGCAAAGAGCGTTTTGCGGGTATTCAACGCGTTTACGGCACGGCCGCAGCGCAATCATTTCAACAGCACCACGTTGCGGTGATTGGCTTGGGCGGCGTTGGCTCATGGGCGGTTGAGGCGCTGGCGCGCTCTGGTATTGGCGCACTCACGTTGATTGATCTCGACGATGTATGCGTGACGAATATCAATCGCCAGTTACCAGCACTAACAAGCACAGTTGGTCAACTTAAAACAGAAGTATTAGCCGCACGGGTAAAAGATATTAATCCAGACTGCGAAGTACGCGTGATTGACGATTTCCTGTCAGCGGACAACCTCAACGAATATCTCGGTGAACCGGTCACCGCCGTATTAGATGCCATTGATAGTGTGACGGTGAAAGCAGCATTGATTGCTTGGTGTAAGCGCCGAAAGGTGCCGATGGTGACCTGTGGTGGTGCCGGTGGGCAGATTGACCCAAGCCAAGTGAAGTCGGGCGACTTAGCCAAAGCCACGCAAGATCCGCTGTTAGCGAAAGTTCGTTCCATGCTGCGTCGCGATTATAACTTCTCAAAGAACCCGAAACGTTCGTTTGGTGTCACCGCCGTGCACTCGACCGAGCAATTACGCTATCCGACGGGCGACGGCGAATGGTCGCACGCTAAACCCGGCGCTGGCAGCATGCGTATGGATTGCGCCACCGGCTTTGGCGCCGCCATGCCGGTCACCGCCACCTTCGCCATGCACGCGACCGCATTACTCCTGAAAAAACTGTAGCCCGGCGTTTTACGCTGGGGGCGCGAAGCGCCGTTATTTGTCTTGCAATTTGGCGATGACATTGCGCAAGCCATTGCGGCGCGAAGACGTGACAAAGTCAGCCAACCCAAGCGCATCAAAGTGGTCATCTAACGAGTAATTTGAAACTTGCTCTGCACTAGCACCGTGTAATGCCTGCCGAATCACCATCAATAAACCCAACACCACGCGTGACTCGCTATCAACCGTGAGACATAACTGGTCAGCATGCCAGTCAGCTAGCACCCAAACTCGTGCTTCGCAACCAAACACCTCGCGCTCAGATGTACGAAAGCCATCAGGAATCTCAGCTTGCTTCGCCAATTGCACCAAATAACGCATACGATTCTCACGAGAACCTAGTTGCTCTCGCAGCGCCGACAGATCAGATTCAGTTAAAATGCCGTACATGTAATTCCTAGTGAAAAGTGACAATTCGTCAGGTTAGTCAATAAAAACGCCCGTAAGAGTACCATTTTTGTGCCGAAAAATGTTAATCTTGCTCGGTCTCAAATTCATTTGAACAGAACTTTAAACAACAGGAACGACAACATGAAAGTATTAGTGGCGGTCAAACGCGTCATTGATTACAACGTGAAAGTTCGCGTCAAAGCGGACCAATCAGACGTTGATCTGGCCAACGTAAAAATGGCCCTGAACCCGTTCTGTGAAATCGCTGTCGAGGAAGCAGTACGACTCAAAGAAAAAGGCATTGCCGAAGAAGTTGTGGTTGTGAGCATTGGCCCGAAAGCGGTGCAAGAACAATTACGCACAGCGTTGGCACTTGGTGCCGATCGTGCAATCCAAGTAGAAACCGATGAGCTTCCAGATTCATTAGCCGTCGCCAAGTTGCTGAAAGGCGTGGTGGAAAAAGAACAGCCACAGTTGATTATTCTTGGCAAACAAGCCATTGATTCTGACAACAACCAAACAGGTCAAATGCTCGGTGCATTGACTGGCATGCCGCAAGGTACGTTCGCATCGAAAGTTGACGTTGCGGATGGCAGCGTGAACGTCACACGTGAAGTAGACGGCGGTTTGCAGACGGTGAAGTTACAATTGCCAGCAATTGTCACCACTGACTTACGTTTGAACGAACCTCGTTATGCGTCATTACCAAACATCATGAAGGCGAAGAAAAAGCCGCTTGATGTGACCACGCCAGACGAATTAGGCGTAAGCGTAACTCGTACTGTGAAATTGCTAAAAGTTGAGCCGCCTGCGGAACGTAGTGCCGGCATCAAGGTAGCAGACGTCGCAGAATTGGTTGAAAAACTTCAAAATGAGGCAAAAGTGATATGAGCATTCTCGTTATTGCCGAACATGACAACGCACAATTGAATGGCGCTACGCTGAAAACCCTCGCGGCAGCGAAGCAAATTGGCGGTGACATTCACGTCTTAGTCGCTGGTGAAGGCTGCCAGGCAGTTGCCGACGAAGTTGCCAAAGCCGACGGCGTGAGCAAAGTTTTAGTTGCTGACAACGCAGCTTACGGTCACTTCTTAGCTGAAAACTTAGGTCAGCTTGTGGCTGAGTTAGGCAAAAACTACAGCCACATCTTGGCTCCAGCGACCACTACCGGCAAAAACTTCATGCCGCGTGTCGCAGCGCTGCTAGACGTTGCGCAAATCTCTGACATTATCGCAGTAGAAAGCGCCGATACCTTCAAGCGCCCAATCTACGCGGGTAACGCAATTGCAACCGTACAGTCAGAAGACGCAATCAAAGTGATCACCGTCCGTGCAACCGCATTTGATGCAGTTGCAGCAGAAGGCGGCAACGGCAGCGTTGAGTCTATCGATAATGTTGTAAACAACGATAAAGCTGAATTTGTTGGCGAAGAGCTTGCCCAGTCAGAGCGTCCAGATCTCACCGCAGCACGCGTCGTGATTTCAGGCGGTCGCGGTATGCAAAACGGTGAAAACTTTCACCTACTTGAGAAAGTTGCTGACAAACTTGGCGCCGCTGTTGGTGCATCACGTGCCGCCGTTGACGCAGGCTTCGTACCAAACGACATGCAAGTCGGCCAAACCGGTAAAATTGTCGCACCTGAACTCTACATCGCAGTCGGTATCAGCGGTGCTATCCAGCATTTAGCCGGTATGAAAGACTCGAAAGTTATCGTCGCCATCAACAAAGACGAAGAAGCACCAATCTTCCAGGTGGCAGATTATGGCTTAGTCGCTGACTTGTTCGACGTACTGCCAGAGCTAGAGCAAAAACTCTAAAGACGAAGAGCGTTAGCCGTTATTCGTTATTGGTTATTCGAAAGAGCGAAAACCAAAAGCGTAAAAACCGAAAATCTCCGTTGCACTTTGTGCGCGGAGATTTTTTTATCTTTAACGAGTAACCAATAACGTTTTTCGGTTTTCTTTGCGGTTTTTTAACTATGCAAAGTGCGTGGACAGATTTTGAGACCGTTGCTATAACATCCATATACGTCAATGATCATATATCAACGTTTATAGTGAAGGATGCTCAAGGCATGAAAACAATACTAACAAAGTCTCTGACAGCATTAACCCTGACCACCGCCCTTACTGTTATCAGTGCACCAAACGCACAAGCTGAGACCATTGAAGTGCGCGGCCATATTAATTATGGCTATAGCTTCAATCCAACGGGAGTGACTCAATACCAAGGTGGCGAGTACGTGCTTGAAATTACGCAGCGTCCGCAAATGCCACTGGTATATGCCGCGAGTACATGGCGCCAATACAGTGATGCTATCGATCGCGTCACTGTTTCAGTGTATGACAGCGAAGGCAATGCGGTGAGCGTACGTCAACCACTGGCCGCAACCGAGCTCGGTGAACCAACCACCAATACTTTATATTTCGATTATGGATACCGCTCAAATTACACCAGCTGGACCATGCTCGGATTAAATAAAGATGGTTACAACAGCCAACTCAATTTAAATCTGCGCGGGCCGCGCGATAGCTTGTTTGCATCAACGGCTGAGTTTCCACGTTTCGTAAACACTCCCCGGTACGTGAACGCTACTATGTTTTCAAACGTGGAAACCGCCGATGGTGATGATGTCGTCTATATTTATGGCCCGGTTACGGAAGTGAATTACCTCACTGCAGATAGTGACGGCGATGGCATTAATGATGACGTTGATGCTTGTCCAGCGTCAGACATCAGCCGCACTGTGGTCATTGATTTTACGGATACCGGTGTTTCCAATAGTGTGGATAGCACAGGTTGCTCGGTAACCGACAAAATTTTGGCATGCCAAGCCGACGCGAAAAACCGTGGTGATTTTGTTTCTTGCGCGAGCCACTTGGCGAAGCAGTTGCGTAAAGAAGGTGTCATCAGCAATAGTGAACACGGCGCACTCCTCCGTCACCTCTAAAGTCAAAACGTTATTCGTTGTTCGTTATTGGTTAATCGAAAAACCGAATAGCGAAAAAGCCTGAAGACCGAAAATCTCCGCTGCGCTCTGCGCACGGAGATTTTTTATGTTTAACGAACAACGAATAACGATTAACGAACAACGATTTTTTTCCTAACGAATCACTTGCATATTTGTAACTCATCGGACATGATTGAACCTATAACATCCTAATCGGATTAGGTGGCTAACATGAAAAGAAGAACAACTATGCTCAAAAAATTACCTATCGCGTCAGCTATCGCGCTGGCATTAGCAGGAACAGCAAGCGTCCAGGCAGCGGAATTTGAAGTAGGTGACTTCCGCGTTAAGTTCGACTCCATCATTTCATATGGTGCCGCATGGCGTATGGAAGAGCGCAATATGCGTCTTATCCATCCAGGCAACATGGATGGTGGCCTTGGTCAATCAGGCGTTGCCGACGACGGTAACCTGAACTACGACAAAGGCGACATGGTTTCTTCTGTTATTAAGGGTGTGCACGATTTAAGTATCGATGGCGGCGATTACGGCGCGTTCGTACGTTTCAAATATTGGTATGACGATGTCATCAAAAACGAAGAAGTCGCACACGGTCATACTTCAACGAATTACTATCCGAATGTAACCCTTGATAACGACGGTCTTGACGATTGGTCAACCGGTTCAGGCATCAAATTGCTTGACGCATTCGTATACGGCTACTTCGACATGGGCGATGTGCCAGTTAACGTGCGTTTAGGTCGTCAAGTATTAAGCTGGGGTGAAAGTACCTTCATCTTTAACGGCGTGAACGCCATCAACCCAGTCGACGTGAACGCAATCCGTCGCCCAGGCGTTGAAATTAAAGAAGCATTGCTACCAGTTGGTATGTTGAACATCAACTTAGGTTTAACCAACGAAACCAGCTTAGACATGTTTTATCAATATGAGTGGGACGACTACAAACTAGACGGTTGTGGTACCTTCTTCTCAACAGTTGATATTTTAGGTGGCGAAGGCTGTAACAAAGTAACGCTAAACCCAACTTTGATTGCAGGCGTACCAAGTTCAAGCTTAAGCGATTTAGAATCAATTCAATTTGGTACCTACCTTGAGCGTCGTCCTGATATCGAGCCTGACGACGGTGGCCAGTACGGTTTCGCATTACGTCACTACGCAACCGATATCGATACTGAATTCGGTGTGTACTACATGAATATTCATACGCAGACACCAATTATTTCTGCGTACAACTGGGTTGAACAGCCATCACCGGCACTAAGTCACCCAGACGGTATTCCAATTGCTGGTCCTGACTATGTGTTGCAGTTCCCTGAAGACCAAGAAATCATTGGTTTCAGTGCTTCAACCTTAGTTGGTGAATGGTCTGTTGGTGGTGAAGTTAGCCATCGTTTCGACATGCCAGTGCAAATTAACACCACTGAAATCTTAACGGCTGGTTTGCGCGCAGGCGTACCAAGCACTTTCTCTGACCGTATTCAGCGCGATGAAACGGGTGCCATCACCAACTTAGGTGAGTTGCAAGAAGGTTACGATAAGTATGATGTTAGCCAGTGGCAGTTAACCGGTGTTCGTTTCTTTGACCGCGCACTTGGTGCTGACCGCATCACTTTCATCGGTGAAGTTGCAGTAAGCAAGGTTCATGGTTTAGCTGGTCTAGATGAGCAACGTTACGGTCGCAACCCAGTATTTGGTAAGTGCTTAACTGTGGCTGATCAAGCTGCATTGGGTAACCCAACAGCTACTGCAGACATCAACTGTGAAGGTTTTGTAACTGCAACGTCGTGGGGCTACCGCGCGCGTGTTGTGGGTGAATACAACAACGTGTTCTCAGGCTGGAACATGACTCCAACTTTAGCATTCGGTCATGACGTAAAAGGTTACTCAGCAAACTCAAACTTTATCGAGGGTCGTAAGACAATCGGTTTAAGCGTTGATTTCAGCTACCTCAGCAAATACAAAGTTGGTGTTGGTTATAACATCACCGACGGCGCTGAGTTTGATGCAGCCGATGACCGCGATTTCGCAGCCGTCAGCTTCAGCTACAGCTTCTAAAATAGAAACACGAAAAAAACCGCCATTACGGCGGTTTTTTTTTGCCGTTAATCGTTAATCGTTATTCGTTACTCGTTAAATGTGCCTAGAATCGAATAACTAGTAACGAATAACCAATAACGAATAACCAATAACGAGGTTTTCACTTATGAAAAAACTCTTAACGCTTAGCTTGGCTTTGGCTGCCACTAGCGCCTTCGCCAATACCGACAACACACTTCAGCTCGAAGATGTGTTTCAGCTGGAGTATGCCAGCCAGCCAACTATTCACCCTGACGGTGGTTATACCGTATTCGTGCGCAATTACATGGATATTATGAGCGATCGTCGCTTAGGTAATTTGTGGCGTGTCGATAACAAAGGTGAGCTGCGTCCACTAACTGGCGGTACGGCAAATGATCATTCGCCAACTTGGTCGCCAGATGGCAAGACCTTGGCGTTTGTGTCAAATCGTACCGGCGCCAATCAAATCCACCTGTATTGGACAGATACTCGCGATAGCGCGCCGGTAACTCGCCTGACAGGTAGCCCAAGCAACCTGACGTGGTCTCCCGATGGTAAGTGGCTTGCATTCACTATGTTCACCCCAAGCAGTAAAGCGCCACCGGTAAGTCTTCCAGGTAAGCCGAAAGGTGCCGAATGGGCCGAGCCTGCGCGTTATATTGAGAAAGATAACTATCGTTTTGATGGCGCTGGTTATGCACCAGACGGCTTCACACAAATTTACGTGATTCCAGCGAGTGGCGGTACACCACGTCAGCTAACGCATGACGAATTTAACCATGGTGGTCAGCTAACTTGGACGGGTGATAGCCAGAACATTATATTCTCGGCGAATCGTCGTGATGATGCATTCGAGCAACCGAATAACTCTGAACTGTATCAAGTTGCAATGAAAGATGGTGCGATCAAGCAATTAACCGATCGCAACGGACCAGATCGTTCACCGCAGGTTAGTCCTGATGGTAAGAAACTCGCCTGGCTGGGTTACGATGATAATTATAAGAGTTATCAGCTAACCCACCTGTATGTCATGGACTTAAACGGTAACGGCGTGCCGAAGCTCATGACGACCGAACTTGACTACTCGGTTGACGACGTAAAATGGTCAGACGATAGCCGTGGACTTTACTTTAGCTATGATAAAGAAGGTAAAGGTAACATTGCTTATCAAAGTCTCAGTGGTAGCCGACGTGTATTAACGGATGCAATGGGTGGTTTGAGTTACACGCGTCCGTATAGTGGTGGTAGCTTCGATGTGAGTAAGAGTGGCGATCTGGTATTTACCATGGCCAACCCTTATCGACCAGCCGATTTGATGCTGCAAACCAGTAAAATCAAACGTAAGCTTACGAGCCTGAACGAAGATGCTTTAGCTCACAAAGAGCTAGGTCGTGTTGAAGAAATTTGGTACGAATCCAGCCATGATGATTACAAAATTCAAGGCTGGATTGCTTATCCACCCAATTTTGACCCAACTAAAAAATACCCACTGATTCTAGAAATTCATGGTGGTCCACATACCGCATATGCCGGCTCATTTGCAGCTGAAATTCAGTTGATGGCAGCGAAAGGTTATGTGGTGCTGTACACCAACCCACGCGGAAGCACCAGCTACGGCGTTGAATTCGCGCAAGAAATTCATCATAACTACCCGAGCCAAGATTACACCGATTTAATGGACGGCGTTGATGCTGTCATTGAAAAGGGCTTCATTGACGAAGAACGTTTGTATGTTACCGGTGGTAGCGGTGGTGGTGTGTTAACAGCTTGGATTGTTGGTCATACTGACCGTTTTGCCGGTGCTGTTGTCGCTAAACCAGTGATTAACTGGTACAGCTTTGTACTCACGGCTGATATGTACAATTACTTCACCAAATATTGGTTCCCTGGCTTGCCATGGGAGAATCAAGAACATTACATGAAGTATTCACCAATTAGCTACGTGGGCAATGTGAAAACACCAACCATGTTGCTAACCGGTGAGTCAGATTATCGTACGCCAATTTCAGAATCTGAACAGTATTACCAAGCGCTGAAGTTAGCAGGGGTAGAAACCGCGATGGTTCGTATTCCAGATGCGCCTCATGGTATTGCGGGACGCCCGTCAAACTTAATGGCCAAAGTGGCTTATATTCTGCATTGGTTTGAAGAGCACAAATAACCAAGAAGCAACGGTGATATATTACAAGCGCGGCGTTCGACGTCGCGCTTTTTTGTTATCAAAATACAAACCAACCTGATGCTTCAAACGGCGCCATCCACTTTTGCGAACATCATGTCTGTTCTCGACGGCAAATATTTCACTGCCATGCTGGTGCGTGTTATCCACTGTGTAAGGCACCAACCCGAACGTTCGAATGCCAAGTTCAAACGACCACTGAAGATCAACGTCAACAGGTCTGAAAATCGGTGGACGCAAACGCAACAGCTGACGTGCGCCGGCATAACTAATTGCTTGAGCACAAGCCCCCATTGGTGGTTTGCGTCGATAATGAACCACGTTAAGTTGCCGATCGGATTCAATGATGTCGTACGGTTGATCTTTAAATGGCGCCGCAAGCTTGATCACATCCCATGCATTCTCAAAGGCTGCAATACGTTGCGGAACCTCAGCGAATAGGGCGTTAAAATTGATATCGTCCTCAAGCACAATGCCAAAATCGAGACCTTCATCAACAATACGCTGCCAAGCCTTAATATGGGAAAGATAACAAGCAATCTCGCCGCGAGTTAAACGGTAGTGGAAATATTTATCCGCGAGCGCAGTCGAAAAAACCGTCTCAATTTCTGAGTCGGTCAGAACCTTGCCGTTTACGGCGTCAATACGCTCGTAGGGTAATTGAAGTTTATCGAGTTGCTGCGAAACATGCTGCCAACGCTCAGTTGAATGTGCCAAGTTAATGATAAATATCTTGAAGTTAGGCTGTTCAGACTGTTTCACAGTGCCCCCTTATGACATGTAATTACTCATCTCTTGGCTCATCGTGCTGATGCCTTTGACGGTACTGCATTTCGTAAAGTTTCGCTTCGGTTAAGAAAAAATGAAATGCGTCGATGTTTGCCTTGATAAACCCTCGCCAGCCCGACCAGATCATCTGCCTGCCGAGATAGAACTTCAAGAACATTAACGGAAAAATTACTAACAGCCGAGGCAAACTGCAGGGGCGACCTTGCTCCATACGTTGCTCGGCTTTAAGTTTCGAATACTTATTGAGCTTATCCATATAGCCGTGGGCTGAGTCGTACCCATAATGCTTCAAATAAATTGGCAAATAGCCTGTCGGTTCATCTACTTGAATGTGTTCGTGCACTAATACCGAGGTATCCATTCGGCTACGATCTTTACGGTACACGCGACGGTATTTGTGATGCCGCGCCTTGTTTAAGCTTTGGCCCATAAAGATATCATCGTGGTGAATCCAAATACCGTTAATATCGCCCTCGGCAATACGCTCACGAATCATTTGCAAGCCACCCTCCGGCAGTACTTCATCACCATCGAGGTTCAGTACCCAGTTGTGCGTGCACTGCTCAATACCAAAAGCTTTTTGCTTCGCATAACCAGGCCAGTCATTGTGAACAATTCGAGCACCGTGCTTTTTGGCGATTTCCAACGTAGCGTCCGTTGATCCTGAATCGATAATGACAATCTCTTCAACGCCACGAACACTCTCAAGAACCTCATCTAAATGCTCGGCTTCGTTGAGCGTAATCACAAACACACTCATTGGCGGGTAGGGCTTACTCATGAAATGCTCTCTTTTGTTGGTATCACAATTCATCTCGATGTTAGGATATCGAGTAGATAGTGGCACAATAATACAAAGGTTAGCCCATAAATGACAGCACAGGCATTCAGCTGGAGCGACCTGCTCGGCGATGAAAAGAATCAACCGTATTTTCTTGAGCTCATGCAGCGGGTACAGTGCGAACGCAATGCGGGTAAACAAATTTATCCACCAAGCGACCAGGTATTTCAGGCATTTAAACTGACTGCGCTAGCTGATTTGAAGGTTGTGATACTCGGTCAAGACCCATATCACGGCCCAGGCCAAGCTCATGGCTTATGTTTTTCAGTACCAGCTGGGGTGAAGCACCCGCCGTCACTGCGTAATATCTTCAAAGCCATTCAGCACGATTATCCTGATTTTCAGATACCTGAGTCAGGTAATTTAGAACACTGGGCGCAGCAAGGCGTGCTGCTGTTAAATACGGTGTTGACGGTGGAGCAGGGCAAAGCTCACTCACATGCAAGTTGGGGATGGGAAACTTTCACCGATAAAGTGGTTGAACAAATTAACCAGCATTGCGAAGGTATCGTGTTCTTGTTGTGGGGTGCGCATGCACAAAAGAAAGGCGCGTTGATTAATCGCAAGCGCCATCATGTTTTAGAGACGGTGCATCCGTCGCCGTTATCGGCGCATCGCGGCTTTCTCACCGCTGGCCACTTCCGCCAAACCAACCAACTGCTCACGCAGCAAGGCAAAAGCGTTATTCGTTTTTAGTTATTCGTTACTCGTTATTCGAGGGTCTCGATTTTCGCTTTTGGTTTATCGAATAACCAATAACGAGTAACGAACAACGCTTTTACAGGTCTAATTCGTCGAGTTCGGCATCGAATTCAAAATCGATATCTTGGAGTTCGTCGCGTAACCGATACTTTTCTTTCAGCATCTCAATTTCACGCCACTTACGAGGGGCTGCTTTCTTGCTAGACTTAGATTCAACTTGCTTTAGCTCTTCTGAATGATCCATTGGATCCTCCGGCTTTTATTGTGTTGTTGTTCTAATTTTGTGCCTGTTTTTTTGCATAGCGCAACATGGTTATAACACGAGCTGTTTGAAAAGTGAACACTTGCTTAACTGCCTCATTCTACGTATAATCCGCGCCCACAAAATTGTTCTTTCACAGCACAGGTAATTGGTATGCATCCGATGTTAAACATAGCGGTGCGCGCAGCGCGTGCGGCCGGTAAAATTTTAGTCAAAAACTTTGGCGTAGAAGTTGACCTTAACGTTCAAACGAAAAGCCAAAACGATTTCGTCACCGAAATTGATAAATCGGCTGAAAGTGCCATCATTCGCACCATTCAAAAAGCCTACCCAGATCACTCTTTCTTAGCAGAAGAAAGTGGTGAAGTGGTTGGCAAAGACAGCGACCATCAGTGGATTATTGACCCACTTGACGGTACCACCAATTACCTGCGCGGTATTCCTCATTTTGCCGTATCTATCGCTTACCTATTTAAAGGTGTTGTGCACGCAGCCGTCGTTTATGATCCGCTGCGCGAAGAACTATTTACCGCAACCAAAGGCCAAGGTGCACAGCTAAACGGCAAGCGTTTACGCGTAACCAAACAACGCGACTTGAACGGTGCTTTACTAGCCACCGGTTTCCCATTCAAACGTAAAGACATGACCAAAGATTATCTCGCGGTGTTTGCAGCGTTATTCGAACACACAGCTGATATGCGTCGTGACGGCTCTGCAGCTCTAGACCTTGCATATGTTGCTACCGGCCGTATCGATGGTTTCTGGGAATTCAGCCTCAAACCATGGGATATTGCAGGCGGTCAATTAATCGTGCGTGAAGCGGGCGGTATCGTCACAGATTTCGCTGGCGGTCATGGCTTTATGCGCAACGGTCACGTGGTAGCAGGTAATCCGAAGGTAGTGCAGCATTTGCTAACCAAAGCGCGCCCGCACTTACCTGAAAGCTTGAAGTAAAACGTTACTCGTTATTCGTTATTGGTTATTTGTTGACGGCGGTAGCGAATAGCCAAGAATTCCGCGCAGCACCGGAGCAAAATTCGGAGCTGCGCGTAACAGCAAAAGAAGCCACGAATAACGAATAACCAATAACGAACAACGCAGTTAAAGGTTTAAACCATGCTGGAAAGAATTCGAATTGTTTTAGTCAACACCAGCCACACCGGCAACATCGGCTCAGTAGCCCGCGCCATGAAAACCATGGGGCTGAGCGAACTGTATCTGGTTGATCCTGTGCAGGAACCAGACAGTCATGCATCGGCACTCGCAGCCGGTGCTACTGATGTGTTGTACAACGCGAAAATCGTATCCACCTTGAGCGAAGCCATCGGTGATTGTGGTTTGGTGGTTGGCACCAGTGCCCGCAATCGTACCTTAGACTGGCCGTTGTTAGGCCCGCGCGAAGCGGCAGCGAAAGTCTTGGCAGAAGCACCGAACTATCCGGTTGCTATGGTGTTTGGCCGTGAGAGTAGTGGCCTGACCAACGAAGAATTGCAGCAATGCACGCATCATGTACATATTCCTTCGAACCCTGATTACAGCTCGTTAAATTTAGCAATGGCGGTGCAAACACTGGCTTACGAAGTACGTATGCAATTCTTAGAAGCAGACGCTCACCCTGAGCGCGAGCAAAGTGAGTACCCACTTGCTGAAGATCTCGAGCGTTTCTACGTGCATTTAGAAGAAACCTTGGGCGAAACCGGCTTCATCATCAAAAACCATCCAGGCCAAGTGATGGCGAAGCTACGCCGTTTGTTTAATCGTGCGCGTCCGGAATCTGCCGAGCTTAATATTCTGCGCGGCATCCTGACCTCAATCGACAAGAAAATTCGTTAATCGTTATTCGTTGCTCGTTATTGGTTATTCGTCATTCGAGGCGCATTTATACGAATGACCAAAATCGCCGCACAGAAAAAAGTGATAGCTTTCAACTGTATTAACGAGCGAGAGGGACAACGAATAACGAATAACGAGCAACGAATAACGGCTCTTAAGAATACTTGACTAAAATAGTCGGGAATGGCAAAATTGAGGCCTAACTAAATGGAGGCAACACCGCTATGCGTTTAACCTCAAAAGGCCGCTACGCCGTAACCGCAATGATTGACGTTGCATTGCATACAGAACAGGGTCCAGTACCACTGGCGGATATTTCCGAACGCCAAGGTATTTCCTTGAGTTATCTTGAACAATTATTTGCGCGTTTGCGTAAACAGGGTCTGGTAAGCAGTGTGCGCGGACCAGGCGGCGGTTATCGATTAGGCCTAGAAGCCCATCAAATTTCAATTAGTGCTGTCATTCAAGCGGTGGATGAAAGCATTGACGCCACGCGTTGCCAAGGAAAGGGCGGTTGCCAAGGCGGAAGTCGTTGCCTAACGCACTCGTTATGGACCGACTTAAGCGAACGTATTGAAGATTTTCTGGCTGGCATCACGTTAGCCGAGCTGGTCAAGCAAGAAGACATTGCACAAGTGGCATTACGCCAAAATAAGATTATTTCCGACCAGAAAAAACGCGAAAACCAAATTGCATTGAGCCAGTAAGCAGTCTGGCAAGAGGAGTAGCTTGATGAAATTACCGATTTATTTCGATTATGCAGCAACCACCCCAGTTGATCCGCGTGTTGCTGAAAAAATGATGCAGTTTCTGACCCCAGATGGTCAGTTCGGTAACCCTGCGTCACGCTCGCATCGCTTTGGTTGGCAAGCCGAAGAAGCGGTTGATATTGCCCGTAACCAAGTGGCAGAACTCATCAACGCTGACCCGCGCGAAATCGTATTTACCTCGGGCGCAACCGAGTCAGACAACCTGGCTATTAAAGGTGCAGCTGAGTTTTACAGCAAAAAAGGTAAGCACATCATCACGGTGAAAACAGAGCACAAAGCAGTGCTTGATACTTGCCGTCAAATGGAGCGTGAAGGCTTCGAAGTAACTTACCTTGACGTGCAAGAAGATGGATTAATCAACATCGACGCATTCAAAGCAGCACTGCGCGAAGACACAGTATTAGTTAGCGTGATGCACGTGAACAACGAAATTGGTGTGATTCAAGATCTCGAAACTATCGGTAACTTGTGTCGCGCGAACAAAACCATCTTCCACGTAGACGGCGCACAAAGCTGCGGAAAAATTGATGTGGATATGGAAAAGCTTCCGGTTGATTTGTTTAGCATCTCAGCTCACAAAATGTATGGCCCGAAAGGCGTTGGCGCATTGTATGTTCGCCGTAAGCCACGGGTACGCTTAAACGCACAAATGCACGGCGGTGGTCATGAGCGTGGTATGCGTTCTGGCACATTGGCAACGCATCAATTAGTAGGCTTCGGCGAAGCGGCGCGTATTGCGAAAGAAGAAATGGCCGCTGAGCGTGAGCGCTTCAAAATGTTGCACGACCGTTTGTGGAACGGTGTCAAAGATATTGAAGAAGTATATGTGAACGGTAACCAAGAGCACGCGGTGCCACACATCTTTAACATCAGCTTCAACTTCGTAGAAGGCGAAAGCTTGATTATGGCGTTGAAAGACTTAGCGGTATCGTCAGGTTCAGCTTGTACATCTGCAAGCCTTGAACCTTCGTACGTATTACGTGCATTAGGCCGCAACGACGAATTGGCTCATAGCTCAATTCGCTTCAGCTTCGGTCGTTTCACCACCGAAGAAGAAGTCGACTACGCCATTAAACAAATTAACAATTCAATTGGTCGTCTACGCGACATGTCACCCCTTTGGGAAATGTACAAAGACGGCGTCGACCTTACCAAGGTCGAATGGGTGGCACACTAAGAGAGGTAACACGGTATGGCATACAGCGAAAAAGTAATCGACCATTATGAAAACCCGCGCAACGTAGGCGCATTCGACAAAAACGATCCGTCTATTGCAACTGGTATGGTCGGCGCACCAGCATGTGGTGACGTGATGAAGTTACAGTTGAAAATCAACGACGACGGCATCATTGAAGATGCGAAGTTTAAAACCTACGGCTGTGGTTCTGCTATTGCGTCAAGCTCGCTAGTCACCGAATGGGTGAAAGGCAAATCTATTGCCGAAGCTGAGCAACTGAAAAATACGCAAATTGCTGAAGAATTAGCGTTGCCACCAGTGAAAATTCACTGTTCAATTTTGGCTGAAGACGCAATTAAAGCAGCAATTGCAGACTACAAAAAGAAACACGCAGGTTAATTAGGTTAGCAAATGGCAATTACCATAACTGAAGCAGCGGCGCAGCGTGCCCGTTCGTTTCTGGAACAACGCGGTAAAGGTGTTGGTATCCGCTTAGGTGTAAAAACCACCGGATGCTCCGGCCTTGCCTACGTGATGGAATTTGTTGATGAAGTCGACGATACCGACACCATCATTGAAGACAAAGGCGTGAACATTGTCATAGATGGCAAGAGCTTGGTTTATCTCGATGGCACCGAAATCGACTTCGTCAAAGAAGGCCTAAACGAAGGCTTCGAATTCCGTAATCCGAACGCCAAAGGCGAATGTGGTTGCGGCGAGAGCTTCAACGTTTAACAGGTAAAAAATGAATCATTTTGAACTGTTTGATATGCCCGCCGCATTCAATTTGGATGCGGCGGAATTACAACAGCGCTACCGAAAACTACAACAAACCATGCATCCCGATCGTTTTGCCAACGGCAGCGAGCGCGATAAGTTGATGGCGGTACAACGTACTTCCCAACTTAATGATGCGTATCAAACCTTGCGTTCACCGCTGTCGCGCGCTGAGTATTTACTCGAGCTACGTGGCATTGAACTCGCCCATGAGCAAACCACCTTGCAAGACCCTGAGTTTCTCATGGCGCAAATGGAATGGCGCGAGCGCATTGAAGAAGTTGATGATTTTGATTCGCTTGACGCGGCCTACAAAGATTTGCAAGAGCAGATGCGTGATTTGCAATCAGAGCTTGAACAGCAGCTGAATAGTGATGCCAATGATGAGGCAGCAAATACGGTGCGTAAGTTGAAGTTTATGCACAAACTGCATCACGAGCTCGAACAGCTTGAAGACAAACTGAATTAAAAAGCGTTATTCGTTATTGGTTATTGGTTACTCGAAGTTTTGTTTAGGTTTTTCGAATAACGATTAACGAATAACGAACAACGAAATAGAGGTTTTAAATGGCTTTATTACAAATTGCGGAGCCGGGCCAAAGCACCGCGCCCCACCAACATCGACTCGCTGCCGGCATCGACCTCGGCACCACTAACTCATTGGTGGCGACCGTGCGTAGCGGTGAAGCGAAGGTGTTGCGTGACGAGCAAGACCGCGCCATTTTGCCATCGGTTGTTTATTACGGCGCTAATGAAGTACTTACCGGACATGAAGCACTAGCCAAACACGCAGATAAGAATATTGATACCGAGAACACCATTGTTTCGGTGAAGCGTTTTATTGGCCGCACCATTGCCGACGTGCAGAAAAACTTCTCAAATCTACCGTATCGTATGAGCGAAACCGATAATGGTGTGCCGGTATTCCATACTGCAGCTGGTGAGAAGAATGCTGTGGAAGTATCAGCTGATATCTTACGTACGTTAGCGGCTCGCGCTGAAGCGTCGTTAGGTGGCGAGTTAACCGGTGTGGTCATTACGGTGCCGGCGTATTTTGATGACGCACAGCGCCAAAGTACGAAAGACGCCGCTCAGCTAGCTGGCCTGAAAGTATTACGCTTATTAAATGAACCGACTGCTGCGGCAGTCGCGTACGGTCTTGACTCTGGCCGCGAAGGCTTGATTGCCGTATACGATTTAGGTGGCGGCACCTTCGATATCTCTATTCTTCGTCTACAGGGTGGTGTGTTTGAAGTTCTGGCAACCGGTGGTGATAGTGCCCTCGGCGGTGATGACTTCGACCAACTCATCGTCAACTGGCTCAAGCAAGAATGGCAGTTACCAGACAACGTTGACGCTCGCACCGAGCGCGACCTCGTCAACGCCGCCAAAGCCGCCAAAGAGCAATTGACGGACGTAGCCCGGCGTTCCACGCCGGGTGGCGAAGCCGTTAATATCGAGCCGGTCAACGGTATCGAATCGAAAACAGCCGTTGCACTGTCTCTTGCAAAATTTAATGAGCTCATTGAGCCATTAGTACGCCGTACGCTTTCAGCCTGCCGTCGCGCCCTAAAAGATGCCGACGTCAGCGCCGATGAAATCCTTGATGTCGTCATGGTTGGCGGTTCAACCCGCGTGCCACGCATTCGCGAAGCAGTTGGCGAATTTTTCGGTCGCGAGCCATTAACCTCCATCGACCCCGATCAAGTCGTGGCGATTGGTGCCGCAGTACAAGCCGATATCTTAGCCGGCAACAAGCCAGATTCTGACATGTTGTTACTCGATGTGATTCCATTATCACTAGGCCTTGAAACCATGGGCGGCTTGGTCGAAAAAGTCGTCGCGCGAAATACGACGATTCCGGTGGCCAAAGCTCAAGAATTTACCACCTTCAAAGATGGCCAAACCGCCATGATGATCCACGTGGTGCAGGGCGAGCGTGAGTTAGTTGATGATTGCCGCAGCTTGGCGCGTTTCGTATTAACCGACATTCCGCCAATGGCAGCTGGAGCCGCACACATTCGTGTAACATTCCAAGTGGACGCCGACGGTTTGCTCAGTGTCACCGCTATGGAAAAATCGAGCGGCGTCACTGCGTCGGTGCAAGTGAAACCATCATACGGCTTAGGCGATGATGACATCACCAAAATGATTCAGTCGTCCATGACCAACGCCAAAGAAGACATGGCTGCGCGTATGCTACGTGAACAGCAAGTAGAAGCCGACCGCGTGTTAGAAGCCCTAAGCAGCGCATTAGCGGCTGACGGCGCCTTGTTAAATGAACAAGAACGCACAATATTAGATGACGCCATGGACGCCTTGCGCATTGCTCGCAACGGTACCGATACCGACGTCATTGAAAAGGCCATTGAAGCCGTCGATAAAGCTAGCGATGATTTCGCTGCCCGCCGCATGGACGAGAGCATTCGCAAAGCTCTCTCCGGCAGCAAAGTCGACGAATTGTAGAGTAACGAGGTTTTTATGCCGAAAATTATTTTTTTACCGCACGAAGAATTATGTCCTGAAGGCGCTGCGCTCGACGCCGCTGAAGGTGAAAGCGTACTAGACGTTGCTTTACGCAACGGCATCGGCATTGAACATGCCTGCGAAAAAGTGTGCGCCTGCACCACTTGCCACGTGTACATCCGCGAAGGCATGGATTCGTTGAACGAAATTGAAGAAAACGAAGACGATATGCTCGACAAAGCCTGGGGCCTTGACCCTGATTCACGTCTGAGCTGCCAAGCGCGCGTAGATGGCGAAGATCTCGTTGTTGAAATACCGAAGTACAGCATTAACCACGCCAAAGAAAACCATTAATAAGAGAGGTGCAGTCCAAGGACTGCACCCCACCTCCTGCTCAAAACTTGCACAAACTCAGTTTATCCACCATAATTCATTTATTAGCTATTTATCGATGATATTTGGTGGTTTATGAATTCCGAGCTATTCCTGCAAGCAGTCGGCGAACTGATCAAAAAGCACCGCACACAAACCATGGACCAAGAAGAGTTCGCGAAGCGTTTGGGCTGTGGTGTGAATACCGTGTACCGTATGGAAAACGGGCAGGGCGTGAATGCAATGACTCTTGTTTCGGCTCTTGAACTCCTCGGTTTATTGGGGGAGTTTACAGACGTCGTTGATGAGCAGCTTGCGCGCGTGGCCGACGCACCAGAGCGCAAGCGCCGTAAACCGGTTGAGGATTTCTCCAATGATTTCTGAAGCCTATATATTCATTGAAGGCTTAGAAGACGAGCCAGTCATTTGTGCGAAATTTCGTTACGATATCGCACGCAAAGTCGGGCAGCTGCGTTACGGGAAATCCTATCTATCGCGTGATGATGCCTTTCCGCTCGATCCGATACACCTACCACTTAGCCAAGAAATTTTTACCACCAAACTCAATAAGGGCATCTTCGGGGTGTTAAGCGATGCCGGAGCGGATGCTTGGGGTCGTAAACTGATTCTGCAATTGCGTAAAACCAAACCGCAAAACGAACTTGAGTTTTTGATTGCTGGCGCCACTATGGGCGTTGGTGCTATTAGCTTTAGTTTGTCGCGCACCAAAGCTAAGGCAAAACAATCTCGCAATACGCTGGATGATTTGGACTTACTACTACGTGGGAAAAGAGCCATTCTCAACTCAGAGAATGTCAGTGTCGAGGTTAAAAAAGCATTCCAGTTCGGTGACTCAATGGGGGGGGCGCGTCCGAAAACCTTGTTAGTTGATAACCATCAAACGTATTTATTGAAGTTTAACCGAGCCGACGATCTGTATAATGTCGCTCGCGTCGAATACGCCACCATGCAGATGCTAACCGAGCTCGAGGGGGTACGCACTGCGGATGTACGTTTGCTTGAAGGTGAAGAGGATGCGTTGATGGTGAAGCGTTTCGATAGGCATTTCGACGGTGTTATCGAATCGGTATCGCATCATTTTATCAGTGCAAACGCACTCTTGATGAATGACCATGTGAATGAGACAGCGCTGCGAAGTTGGTACTCTTATGGCGCACTGGCCGAGTTATTGCGTAAACACAGTGCTTCGGCCGACGATGCCCCCGAGTTATTCAAACGTATGGTGTTTAACGTACTGATTGGTAATACCGACGACCATGCTCGAAATCATGCCATGTTGTGGCATTTACAAGAACGGTATTGGCGATTAGCACCTGCTTATGATGTGCTTCCGATTAGTAATAGCAAGGAGCATGGATTAGGAATTGGCGATGATGGGCGTGCCGGCACTGTGGGAAACTTAATGTCGCAGTCACGTCGATTTGGGCTGCAGCCATACAAAGCGCGAGCAGTCATAAACGAAGTACAAGAGCTAATAGCAGAATGGCCAATTTACTTCCGACGCCACGGTGTCGGTGATGGCGACATTGAAATCCTCCGTAGCATTATTGCATAAACAGGGAATAAGAGGGGTGCAGTCCAAGGACTGCACCCCACCTTTTTAGCCGTCGAGTTTCTCGGCAAATGTACGTTTAAATTTCGCCAATTTCGGGTGTACTACCGCCTGGCAGTAGGCGTTTTCAGGATTGCGTTCCACGTAATTCTCGTGATATTCCTCAGCTGGCCAGAATTTCTCCAGCGCCTCAATAGTCGTCACAATCGGCGCATCCCACGTTTGCTCGCGCTCCATTTCAGCAATAATCTCTTCCGCCAAACGTCTTTGCTCGTCGGTTTGATAGAAAATCGAGGTGCGATATTGCGTACCAATGTCGTTGCCTTGACGGTTCACCTGAGTTGGATCATGCAGAGCAAAAAAGATCTCATAAATTTCACGTACGCTCAGAGCAACCGGGTCAAACGTAATCTGAATCACTTCAGCGTGACCCGTATCGCCCTTGCACACTTCTTCGTATGTCGGTTCGGCTTTATGACCACCAGCGTAACCTGACTGAACTTTCAGTACGCCGCGAACCTGCTTAAAGGCGCCTTCAAGACACCAAAAGCAACCGCCACCTAATGTAATTTGTTGCGTCATAACTACCTCATTAATTATATGGACGTCTAGATGCCCACACTTTACGCCCGTTCCACCCAAAGCGCAAGAGGAGGGGGGCAGTCCTTGGACTGCCCCCCTCCTTTCGCTTGTCATAGGTTTTATGTATAATCCGCGCGACTTAAACTTAGGCAACCTTTAACTTTAAAAACTCGATTGGAGAAAATCATGGCTTTAGAGCGCACTTTATCAATCATCAAGCCAGACGCAGTTGGCAAAAACGTCATTGGCGCTATCTACAACCGCTTCGAAACTGCGGGTTTCCGTATTGTTGCAGCGAAAATGATGCACTTGAGCACCGAGCAAGCAGAAGGCTTCTACGCTGAACACAAAGAGCGTCCATTCTTCCGCGCATTGGTTGACTTCATGACTTCTGGCCCAATCATGGTGCAAGTATTGGAAGGCGAAGACGCAGTAAAACGTCACCGCGACATCATGGGTGCAACTAACCCAACTGACGCATTGGCAGGAACTTTGCGCGCAGACTATGCTGTATCTATTGATGAGAATGCAGTTCACGGTTCTGACGCGTTAGAATCAGCGGCTCGCGAAATTGCATACTTCTTCACTGAAGAAGAACTCTGCGCCCGCACCCGCTAAAAGCAAAAGCGTTACTCGTTATTCGTTAGTCGAGCGCTTCGCTTGTCGTTAAGCCCGACTACGAATAACGAATAACCAATAACGAATAACCAGTAACGAACAACGCCGTTAAGGTTTTATATGAATGCTGTAGACAAAAAAGTGAACTTACTCGACTTGAACCGCGAAGGTATGCGCGCGTTCTTCAAAGAGTTGGGTGAAAAACCATTTCGCGCCGACCAGGTCATGAAGTGGGTTTATCACTATTGCGTCGACGACTTCGATCAAATGACCAACCTCAACAAGGTCTTACGAGAGAAGCTCAAGCAGGTGGCCGAGATTCGGGCGCCTGAAGTGCGTATGCAACAGCAATCATCAGACGGCACCATTAAGTTCGCAATGACCTTATTCGATGGTCAGGATGTGGAAACCGTATGGATTCCAGATCGTGATCGTGCCACCTTATGCGTGAGCTCGCAGGTGGGTTGTGCACTGGAGTGCACGTTCTGTTCAACCGCGCAGCAAGGCTTTAACCGCAACCTCAAGGTTGCGGAAATTATCGGCCAAGTATGGCGCGTGAACAAATTGCTCGGCGCCTTTGGCGACACCGGCGTGAAAGCCGTTACCAACGTGGTGATGATGGGCATGGGCGAACCGTTGCTCAACCTGAACAACGTGGTACCAGCAATGGATCTGATGCTAGATGACAATGCCTTTGGTTTATCCAAACGTCGCGTCACGCTCAGCACCTCAGGCGTTGTACCGGCGCTTTACAAGCTGAAAGAAGAAATTGATGTTGCCCTCGCCATTTCACTTCACGCGCCGAACGATGAGTTGCGTAATGAAATTGTGCCAATCAATAAGAAGTACAACATTCAAGAATTCTTAAAAGCGAGCCGCGATTATATCGACGGCAGCAAAGCCAATAAAAACATCACCATTGAGTACGTGATGCTTGATCATATCAATGACTCAATGGAACAAGCCGCCGAACTTGCAGAGCTTCTCAAAGATACGCCGTGCAAGATCAACCTCATTCCGTTTAATCCATTCCCAGGTTCAGACTATGGTCGTTCGAGCAATTCACGCATCGACCGATTCGCCAAAGTGCTGATGGAAAAAGGCTACATTGTGGTGGTTCGACGCACTCGTGGTGACGACATTGACGCCGCATGCGGTCAGCTGGTGGGGGATGTCATTGACCGTACCAAGCGCATTCTGAAGAAGCAGCAAGCACAGCGCGGTGGTGATGGAATTCAAGTGAAAGCGGTTTAATCGCACTCAAAATCCCTACTTAAGACAAACTTAACACGGCTTTGACGCCGCATCGCTTGATCTACCGCTGATAAAGGTTAAGATAGCTTTCTTTACAGGGGGATTTTCATGCGGATACTATTGCTTGTGCTGTTTACCGCGCTCGTCACGACTGGGTGTGTCAGTCAGCGCACGGTTGATGGTAAGCAACAACCTGCTCAACAATTCAATGCACAAGAGGCGGCGCGTACGCGGCTTGCCTTGGGTTTGCAGTATTTACGCAGTGGTAACTTCGAGCAAGCGAAAGCAAATTTAGAGCGCGCTCGCGAATATACTCCCGAAAATGCCGACGTCTACACTGGCCTTGCTTACTACTATCAGCAAGTTCGCGATTTCAAAAGCGCCGAAGCGCACTACCGAAAAGCCATTGATTTAAAACCCAAAGATGGCGATAACTATAACAATCTCGGCGTGCTACTGTGTGGTCAGCAACGCTATAATGACGCCGACCAAATGTTCCGCAAGGCGGTTGCGCAACCTGGTTACGTGAAAGTTGCCAGCACTTATGAAAATGCCGCGCGCTGTGCAGCCGAGCAGGGTGACCTAGCAAACGCTGATCGCTATTACGAATTGGCGTTGAACCACAGTGGTGGCGGCGTCAACATACTTGAAAATTACGCCTCCTTGTTAATGCAGCAAAAACGCTACGACAAGGCAGCAACCATGATAGAACGCCGCAGTAATTACCCCCAATTATCGGCGCAATACTTGTGGTTAGAAGTGCAGTTAGCCCATGCCCAGAACCAGAAGAATAAACGGCAGCAATTTGGCGATCTGCTGGTACAGCGCTTTCCTGCATCGCAGCAAGCGACTGATTATCTCAAACTTATCAAATAGCGATACCCCATGGCACAAGATAAAGACTTATTTGAAGAAAATGCAGAGCCGGCTGAGCCACAGCCAGAGCCGTATACTGGCGAAACGCCCGGTCAAATTTTTCGCGAAGCACGTGAAGCAAAAGGCTTAAGTACGCAACAGGTAGCAGATAACTTACGCCTGCGTAAGGTTGTTGTTGAATACATGGAAGCCGATGATTACGACCAGTTATCGTCGCCAACCTACGTGCGTGGTTATTTGCGCTCGCTCAGTAAAGCGCTTGAAGTTGACGAAGCACGAGTGTTTGAAGCCTACAGAAAAATGGGCTTCGGCCAGGTGGTGCCAAGCACTATCACTATGCAGAGTTTCTCGAAGCGCAAAGTACGCGAACGCAACGATAACCGCTTGATGCTAATTAGCTACTTAATTATTGCCGTTGTCATTGCGATGGCCGTGGTGTGGTGGTGGCAAGATAGCAATGCTGGCAATATGTTTGCAGACGGCAACGGCAATAACGGTGCCAGCCAACAAATCACCGAACGTCAGCCAACGCGTCGAACCGAAACGCAAGTGCGCGAGCAGTTGCAAAGCTCGAACAACACGATGCAATCGAACACCGTGGATGATAGCGGAAATGATTCAGGCACTACCTCAGGCAGCGTTGACGCAACCGAAACAACAGCCGACAACGCCAGCAAGAACACCAGCAGCCCGATTGTAACGGGCGCAGATAACTCGCAAGAATCGCCCGTTGTCACCGAAGAGCCAGAGCCAACTACCCGCACCGACAGTCGCTCGGCTAGTACCGATAATAATCAGGTTGTTGCCGACACCAGCCGTGAAGCCCCAACCGTTACTGAACCTGTCGCCGCCAACCAAGCGAGTCTCGTCATGGAATTCAGTGGCGCTTGCTGGATCAAAGTCACTGATGGCACCGGCACCGATATCGCCATTGGCGTCAAAGAAGCGGGTTACAGAATGCCGCTGACGGGCGAGCCGCCATTTGATATCATTTTATGCAAGCCAGAATTCGTCGAATTGACGTATAATGGAGAACCGGTTGATTTGAGCAATTATCGCCGCAACCGCAGCGTAACCATGACCTTGAACTGATAAAAGCGTTAATGGTTATTCGTTATTGGTTACTCGAAAAAATTAAAACCAACCACGAATAACGATTAACGAATAACGAGTAACGAATTTATGCATTTAAACCCCATCAAACGTCGACCTTCTCGCCGTATCTACGTAGGTAACGTGCCGATTGGTGATAGCGCACCGATAGCCGTGCAATCGATGACCAACACCGAGACCACTGACGTGGCCGCCACGGTGAAACAGATTCAAGCCATTGCCAATGCCGGTGCTGACTTGGTGCGGGTGAGTGTGCCGACGATGGATGCCGCCGAAGCATTCAAATTCATCAAGCAGCAAAGTCCAATTCCACTGGTGGCCGATATTCACTTTGACTATCGCATTGCCTTGAAAGTAGCGGAATACGGTGTCGACTGCCTGCGAATTAACCCAGGCAACATCGGTAACGAGCAACGTATTCGTGCAGTGGTTGATGCTGCGCGTGATCGTGGTATTCCTATTCGTATTGGAGTCAATGGCGGCTCGCTTGAAAAAGATTTGCAAGAAAAATACGGCGAGCCTACACCAGCCGCATTGGTTGAATCTGCCATGCGTCATGTGGATATTCTTGACCGCCTAAATTTCCATGACTTCAAAGTGAGCGTGAAAGCTTCCGATGTATTCTTGGCGGTTGAATCGTACCGTTTACTGGCGAAACAAATCGAACAACCATTGCACTTAGGTATCACTGAAGCAGGTGGCTTACGTAGTGGCTCAGTAAAATCATCGATTGGCCTTGGCATGCTGTTAGCCGAAGGTATTGGCGATACGTTGCGTATTTCACTGGCAGCCGACCCAGTGGAAGAAGTGAAAGTTGGCTTTGATATTTTAAAATCACTGCGTATTCGCAGCCGCGGCATCAATTTTATCGCTTGCCCAAGCTGTTCCCGCCAAGAATTTGACGTGATTGGTACCGTGAATGCGCTCGAGCAACGCCTTGAAGACATCACTACACCAATGGACGTGTCGATTATCGGTTGTGTGGTAAACGGCCCAGGCGAAGCTTTAATTTCTCATGTTGGCTTGGCTGGCGCGAAGAACAAAAGTGGTTTTTACCTCAATGGCGAGCGCCAAAAAGACCGTCTCGACAACGCCGATTTGGTCGATGAGCTCGAAAAACGTATCCGCGACCAAGTAAAACGTCTAGAAGCTGAACAGATTCCCGTGAAGCAAGCGTAAAGCTGCGGTATACTATGCGCCATTTTTCGTAATAAATTTCCGTCTTAAGTAGACCCTAAGCAGAAAAGAACTCGAACGTGGCAAAAAATATACAAGCAATTCGCGGCATGAACGACATCCTGCCGAATCAAACCCCAGCGTGGCAATACGTTGAAGGTGTGATTCGTCAGGTGGCAGCCCAATATACCTACCAAGAAATTCGCATGCCGGTACTCGAAAGCACCGACCTGTTCAAGCGCTCCATTGGTGAAGTGACCGATATCGTCGAAAAAGAGATGTACACTTTCGATGATCGCAACGGTGACAGCTTAACCTTGCGCCCGGAAGGCACCGCCAGCTGTGTGCGCGCCGGTAACGAGCACGGCTTGCTATATAACCAAACCCAGCGTTTATGGTACTTGGGTCCAATGTTCCGTCATGAACGCCCGCAAAAAGGTCGCTATCGCCAGTTTCATCAGTTTGGTATTGAGGCGTTTGGTATGGATACACCAGACATTGATGCTGAAGTGATTTTGCTGTCAGCTCGTTTGTGGCAGGCATTTGGTATTAGCGAACAAGTCGAATTACAACTCAATTCATTAGCATCGAACGAAGCGCGGGCGCGATATCGTGACGCGTTACGTGAATTTTTGCGTGCTCATGAAGATAAGCTGGACGAAGACTCCAAGCGTCGTTTAGATACCAACGTGTTGCGTGTGCTCGATAGCAAATCGCCGGAAACCCAAGCGGTACTTGCTGATGCACCAAAGTTATCGGAATATTGGGACGACGAATCGCGCGAGCATTTTAATGGCTTATGCAAACGTCTCGATGCGGCGGGTATTAAGTACGTATTGAACGAACGTTTAGTCCGTGGTCTCGATTACTACAACCGTACCGTGTTTGAGTGGGTCACCACTGAACTTGGCGCGCAAGGCACGGTTTGTGCCGGTGGCCGATACGACGGTTTGGTTGAGCAGCTTGGCGGTAAACCAACGCCAGCTGTAGGCTTTGCTATGGGCATGGAACGCTTGGTCTTGTTGTTGGAGTCGCAAGGCAAAATTCCACCAGAGCAAGCTATTGATATTTACGTGATTGCAGCAACTGAAGCGGCGGAACTAATCGCCCCAGCCGTTGCCGAACAAATTCGAAGTGCCAAGCCGCAACTCAAAGTACAATTGCACAGCGGCACCCAGAACATGAAGAAGAAGTTGGCAAAAGCTGACAAGTCAGGCGCCACCTACGCCTTGCTTGTCCGCGACACCGATTTCGAACTAAAGCACCTGCGCGACCGCACCACCGACGCTATTGTGCTTAACAGCATCGACGAGCTATCGTTTCACGAATAACGATTAACGAACAACGAATAATGCATTTGAGGTTTTAAAAATGGAAACTGAAGAACAACAAGTCGAACGAATTAAACAGTTTTGGAACGAACACGGCAAAGGCATCGTTGCCGGCCTCGTCGTTGGTTTTGCGCTTTTCTACGGCTGGCGCTACTACGACGCCCAAGTGCGCGCTGACCAAGAAGCAGCTTCTGAAAAGTTCGAAAGCATTCTCGTACAACTTGAAGCCAATCAAGAAAATAGTACTGCTGCGGCACAAGAGTTTGTTAGCTCAAGCGACAGCACCTATGCGCTTTTAGCTGCATTGGAACTTGCTAAACATGCTGTAGAAAGCAACGACTACGCGACTGCAGTCAGCGCATTACAAACCGTACGCGACAACGCGCAACCGGCTTTACGTGCTGTGGCAGATATTCGTCAAGCACGTATCTTGCTGGCACAAGAGCAATACGACGCCGCGTTAGCTGCTGCAGAAGCCGCCGCAACCGTTGAAGCATTTAAAGCACAAGCTGCTGAGCTGAAAGGCGACATCTTGTTAGCTCAAGGCGATAACGCCGGTGCACGTGCAGCCTATCAAGCCGCTCTCGACGCTGGTGCACAAGGCATCGCCGAGATCAAACTCAACAGCATTGTGGCGGGTTCATGAAACAAGCAAAAAACTTAGGTCTTGCAGCGCTTGCAACCCTCTTTGTGAGTGGTTGTTCGTTGTTTAGCACCGAAGAAATTACGTACAAAGAGCTACAAAGCTTTGATGTGAAAATTACCCCTCAAGTTGTGTGGGAAACCAGTGTCGGCGACGGCATCGATGGTTACTTTTCACACTTAAACCCAGTTGTGGTTGGTGACAGCATCATCGCTGCAGACCGCCGTGGTGTGGTCGAAGCGTTTAACCGCGGCAATGGTGACTCATTGTGGCGTGTTGATTTACGCAGCGTGTTAGATTTAGAAAAAAGCTCATGGTGGAGCGCCGGCGAACCAATGCGTATTGCAGGCGGCTTGGCAGCCTCGAATGGCGTGATCTACCTCGGTAGCGAAAACGGCGACGTGGTAGCCATCAATGCCGCTGACGGCAGCGTGAAATGGCACCAAGTAGTCCGCTCAGAAATCATGTCAGACCCGGCTATTGGCGGTGGTTTCGTTGTCGTAAAAGGTTCCACCGGTGAAGTGATTGCACTCAATGAAGAAACCGGCGAAGAGCTATGGAAGCATGTTAGCGAAACCCCAGCGTTGTCATTGCGTGGCACCTCGTCACCCGTGTACGAGCAGGGCGGTATCTTCGTTGGTACCTCAACCGGTAAAGTGATTGTACTCATTGCTGAGAATGGCCAACCAGCGTGGGAAGCGCGTTTAGCTATCCCTAGTGGTACCACTGAGTTACAGCGTTTAGTTGATGTTGACTCACGCCCAGTTTTAGCTGGCCGCTTTGTTTACAACGTTGCGTACAACGGTGCGTTGGCAGCTATTGAAGCGAACACCGGTGAAATTGCTTGGCGTCGTGATTATTCGTCGTATCAAAACGTGTTATTTGCAGGCGGTCGCTTGTTCGTGACTGACGCTGATGACGCGGTGTCGGCGCTTGATGCTCAAGGCGGTGTCGAAATGTGGTCGAATAACGACTACAACGGCCGTCATGTGACATCGCCTGTGCGTTTCGGTGACTACATTGTGGTTGGCGATCGCTTTGGATATTTGCACTTTATTAATTTACTAAGCGGCGTCACGGAAGGTCGTTTAGAAGTGGGTGACGACGTCTACACCGCACCAATTGTGGTTGACGACACCCTTTATGTTCAGTTACGCGACGGCAGTTTACTCGCGGTAAGGATTTAACACGATATGTTACCCGTAGTTGCCCTGGTAGGGCGCCCGAATGTGGGCAAATCAACCTTGTTTAATCGGCTTACCCGTACTCGGGACGCCTTGGTTGCAGACTTTCCTGGCTTAACGCGAGACAGAAAATACGGCCAGGCCAACTACGACGGTTACCAATTTATTGTCATCGACACCGCTGGTGTTCACGGTGACGAAGAAGGCATTGATGCTGAAATGGCATCGCAGTCATTGCGCGCCATTGATGAAGCAGACGTGGTGCTGTTCATGGTTGACGCACGCGATGGTATTACTGCTGCCGACATGGGCATCGCTGCGCATTTGCGCCGCCTTGGCAAAAAGGCTTACGTGGTCGCCAATAAAATCGATGGTATTGATTCCAACGCTGCCCGCGCTGACTTCTTCGAACTTGGCTTAGGCGACGTGCACGGTATTGCCGCCGCACACGGCCGTGGCGTCGAACAATTGCTACAAGAATGTTTTGACCCGCTGTTAGAAGAATATCCAGGTGTCGTAGCCCGTCGTTCCACGACGGGTGACGAAGTCGTTAATCTCGACGCCGAAGGCAATCTAGTCAATGCCGAAGGTGAAATTGTCGAACCCGACGAGGACGGCAACGTCTACGACGCCGACGGCAACATTGTCGACGCCGATGGCAACATCATCGATCACGAAGGCAATATCATTGGCCAACTCGGTGATCGTAGCCACGACGAAATTGATTACGACGCACTGCCATTAAAACTCGCCATTGTCGGCCGCCCGAACGTGGGCAAGTCAACGCTGACCAACCGCATTCTTGGTGAAGAACGGGTAGTGGTATACGACATGCCAGGCACCACCCGTGATTCAATTTATATTCCAATGGAGCGCGAAGGTCGCCAATACATCCTAATCGACACCGCTGGTGTGCGTCGCCGTGGTCGTATCGACGAAACTGTCGAAAAATTCTCGGTGATTAAAACCCTGCAAGCGATTGAAGATGCGAACGTGGTCATCGCCGTTATTGATGCGCGCGAAACCGTCTCCGATCAAGACCTAAACCTGATTGGTTTCGCTTTGAACGCTGGCCGTTCAATCGTCATCGCCGTCAACAAATGGGATGGCTTGTCGCATGATCACCGCGAAGAAATTAAACGCGAACTCGATCGCCGCTTAGGCTTTGTCGATTTCGCTCGCGTACACTTTATCTCAGCCCTGCACGGCAGTGGCGTTGGTAATTTGTTCGAATCGGTGCTTGAAGCTTATGCCTCAGCATCGGCGCGTGTTGGCACCGCCAAATTAACGCGTATTTTGGAAACCGCAGTAGAAGATCATCAACCACCATTGGTGAGCGGACGCCGCGTCAAACTCAAGTACGCCCACGCCGGCGGCTACAACCCGCCACGCGTCATTATTCACGGCAACCAAGTTGACTCGCTACCAGGCTCGTACAAACGCTATCTGATGAATTACTTCCGTAAATCATTAGGCGTGATGGGCACCCCCATCAAAATCGAATTCCGCGAATCCGTCAACCCATACGCCGGTCGCAAAAACCAGCTCACGCTCTCGCAAACCCGCAAGCGCAAGCGCCTCATGAAGTTCCTAAAGAAGAAAAAGTAGCCCGAATAGCATACATAGAACCCCTGAGTTTTGTGGACTATGTATGTGTTACCCATCTTTAAAACATGTGTTCAGTTGCATCAAAAAAGTTACATTTAGAGGGGCTGTTTTTGTAACTTTTTTGATGCAACTGAACATTCAAAAAAAATAGGGTTGCCATAGTAACGGGAGTAAATTTACTGTTACTTGGGATACTGGGAATATTCGGAACGCCGACACGGCGAGCGCGTGTATCTAACGGTTTTTGAACTTGATGAGCTCGCGGCGTTCTTTTTTGTCGGGTTTGTGATCGGGGTGAGGGTTATACAACGCATTCATTTTGCGTAGTTCGGCCTCCTTCTCGCGGCGTGCAATGGAGTCGGCCGTTTCACGGTAAATTTCTTGAGCCAACGGCGCGCTGAGGCGGTTTTCGCTCAAACCTAAAACTTCCACTTCGTAGATATCATGGCCCCGTGGAGCTTTGACAATTTGTCCGACGTTAATAGTTTTCGAGGGTTTGCATCGCTGGCCGTCAACGGTGACTTTGCCCGCTTGCACGACTTGGCGCGCAAGCGAGCGGGTCTTGTAAAAACGAGCGGCCCAAAGCCATTTGTCGATACGTACAGCGTCCATGGGTCAGGCGAGGTCGCTTTCGGTGAAGCGATACTGGGTTTGGCAGTAGTCGCAGGTCATCACCACGGCGCCTTCTTCGGCAATGATTTCGCGCAGCTCTTCCGGTGATACAGACGCTAACGCTTCCAGCGTGCCTTCGCGTGAGCAGCCGCACTTGAAGCTAACCGGCTGAGCGGGGTACAACTCAACATGCTCTTCATGGTACAAGCGATGTAGTACTTGCTCGCCTGGCAAAGTAAATAATTCAACTGCGCTAATGGTGTCGGTTAAGTGCTCAAGGTGCTCGAAGGCTTCCAAGGTCGTGCCTGCTGCAGGCATCACCTGCAGCATCATTCCAGCAGCGTGCTCACCGTCAGCAAATAGCCAAATACGCGTGCGTAACTGTTCCGATTGCATAAAGTAATCTTCAACCACACCGGCAATCGATAGGTTATCAGCGCTGACGACGCCCTGATAACGCTCACCTTCAAGAGGCGTCAATGTAATCACCATCACGGCTTTGGCGCCCATCAAGGTACGTAGGTCGTTCATGTCATCAGCAATTTCTGAGCGCACGCGGGCAATACCGCGTAGTTCTTGATGATGCGAACCATTAACAGCCACGAAATTCACCGGACCATCGCCTTGAATTTGAACAGAAATATGGCCTTCAAACTTCAAGGTTGCGGTTAATAAAGAAGCGGCAGCCATTAATTCACCCAACAAGCGTTGAACTGGCGCTGGGTAATCGTGTCCTAGAATCATGCGTTGATAACTGGTGCTCAATTGCACGAGTTCGCCACGCACGTCTTGCTCTAAAAACGTATAGCGCAACAGCTTATCGGTCGGGTAATGGGTATCGTTTTTGCTCATGGTGATAATACGTCTGTCATACTTGTGTAAAAAAGTGGCGGCATTATACCAGAATCCTCGAATTTGATCTGTTCTCTTGTGTATAGTAAGGCTAGAATGACCAAAAGACGCACATGTCACATAATTATAACGAAAGCGTAGTATTAACCCATGCAGATACAGAACACGCACGTCAACGCAATAATTACTGCGGTTTGCGCAGTAGCGGCAGTATGGTTGGGCGCGCAACTAACCTGGCAGCTAATTACGCCTGCCAGCGAGGTGCCTTCGGGACCGATTCAAGTTACCACACAAAGTGCTGAGTCATCGTACTCAGCGCGTTCTATTGTTGCGCTCGATTTATTTGGTGCCGCCTCAGAAGCAACACCACAAGCAGCATCGAATGCGCCAAAAACATCGCTGAATATCCGCTTGTTAGGTGTGTCTGCATCAAACGTGCCTGAACGCTCCGCTGCAATTATTGAACGCAGCGGCAAGCAAGAAGTCTACGTGATGGGTGACAAGCTGGAAGGTACCCAAGTTATTATTAAAGAAATCTATGCTGATCGGGTAATTCTGGATAATAACGGTCGCCTTGAAACGCTCGAGTTAGAAGGCATTGGCGAGCTCAGTGAAGGGCTGTCGTTAACCATGGCGAACATGACTGGCAACGTGGTTCGTACGTCTGGCCGTGCTGTACGCGAGGGTGGTTCAAGCCCAAGTCGCAGTACCAGCGATACCCAAATCACCGCGTCAGATGTCAACCCTGAAAGTCTTCTCGAATTTATTCAAATTACTCCTGTACGGGGCGGAAGTGGCATACGAGGCTATCGATTAAGTGCCGGTAAAAATCCTGAACTGTTCCGCCAAGCAGGTTTTCGTGACGGCGATTTAGCCGTCGCGATTAATGGGCAAGATTTAACGAATATAAGTACCGCGATGAAAATCACCAGCGAACTCGGTGATATGACACAAGCCACAGTCACTGTGCTACGCGGCAATGAATCGGTCGACTTGCAACTCGATATTCGAGACCTTCCTAGCGAAGTCGTGCAAGACCAAGATCAAGGGAATTAAGGGATAAGTATGCGTAAAACCTCATTGGCATTGGCCATCACACTCGGCGCCGCGCTTTCGGGAACCTTCCACGATGTGAGTGCGCAGCAATCACGCCAGGCGACGCAGCAACAACGCCAAACTGCAGACGAACCGGTTGAATACGCCGCTAGTTTCAAAAACACCGATATCACTGAATTTATTCAGGTGGTGGGACGCAACTTAGGCCGCACTATTATTATCGATCCGGATGTGCGCGGCCGCATTGACGTACGCAGTTATGATGTGATGAACGAAAGCCAGTACTGGCAGTTCTTCTTGAACGTGCTGGATGTATATGGCTTCGCAACTATCGAAATGGAATCCGGTGTGATTAAAGTCATGCGCGACAAAGACGCACGCAACGGTGCGATTCCGGTGGTCGATGATAACTCGCTTGGTGGCGATACCTTGATTACCCGCGTAGTGCCTGTGGCGAACGTCAGCGTGCGCGAATTGGCGCCGTTATTACGCTTATTGAACGACCAAAGCGGTGGCGGCAACGTGGTGAGCTATGATCCATCCAACGTGATTATGATCACCGGTCGTAGCGAAACCGTGCAGCGCTTGGTGGAAATTATCGAACGCGTTGATCGCGCGGGTGACCAAGACGTAACGGTGGTGAAACTTGAATTTGCATCGGCGTCAGAAGTGGTGCGTATTGCTTTAAGTTTGTTTGAGAAAGCGAATGATGGCACACCGCCATTGTTGATTCCCAAAATTGTTGCCGATGAGCGAACCAATAGCGTCGTCATCAGCGGCGAGCCGCGTGCGCGTGAACGCGTGATGAAGCTGATTAATCAGCTCGATCAAGATTTGAAGACCGAAGGCAATACGCGCGTCTACTACTTAAAGTACGCGAAAGCTGAAGAGCTGGTGGATGTGTTGCAAGGTGTTAGTCAAAGTTTGCAGGCTGAAAAAGAATCAGCATCGAACGCAGCCGGCACAACTGCAGCCGCGCGTCGCTCAAGTTCATCAAACGGTCAAATTTCAATTAGCGCGCATGATGCATCGAATTCATTGGTGATAACCGCACAGCCAGACTTGTTAGCCAGCCTTGAAAGTGTGATTCGTCAACTCGACATTCGCCGCGCGCAGGTGCACGTTGAAGCGATTATCGTTGAGATTATGGAAGGCGATGGCGTCGATTTCGGTCTGCAATGGATTAGCGAAGACGGCGGTATGGTGCAATACAACAACGGTCGCCAAGCACCAATTGGTCAGGTGGCTGCGGGTGCGTATTTGGCGCGCGAACAGCCAGGCACCGAAACCACTACCATTGTCGATGGCAACGTGGTGACCACGCGTGAACCGGACCGTCCAGGCGATGTGTCGTTGTTGGCGCAAGTGCTGCAGAACGTGAATGGCATGATGATTGGTGTGGTGAAGAATGACTGGGGTGCCATTTTGCAAGCGGTAACCACCAATACGAATTCAAATATTTTGGCAACGCCATCAATTATGACGGTCGATAACGAAGAAGCGTCGTTCTTGGTCGGCCAGTCAGTGCCAACAATTACCGGTTCAACCACTGGTTCAAATAACGACAATCCGTTCCAAACCGTCGAACGTGAAGACGTGGGTATTAAATTGAAGGTTACGCCGCAAATTAACGAAGGCAGCGGCGTACAGCTTGTGATTGAGCAGGAAGTATCAAGCATCAGCGGTGCCACCTCGGTCGATATCACCATCAACAAACGTGAATTGAAAACCGTAGTGATGGCTGACGATGGTGAAACCATTGTACTTGGCGGCTTAATTGACGAAGACGTACAGGAATCGGAATCGAAAGTACCAATTTTGGGCGATATTCCGTTCTTGGGACATCTGTTCAAGAGCACCTCTACGTCACGTCAAAAACGGAACTTGATGGTGTTCTTGCGTCCGACCATTGTGCGTGATGGTGGGGTAGCCACGCAGATCTCGTCGCGTAAATACAACTACATTCGCGCCGAGCAATTGAAGGCTCAAGAAGATGGCATTTCGTTGATGCCGCTAACCGACCAACCCGTATTACCAGAGTGGGATGGCCCGTTAACCTTACCGCCTTCGTTCGAAAAATACATGGAAGAAGAGAAAAAGGGCAGTGGTAATGACTGATATCGCGAACGTGGCCGCGCAAGTGGCACCGCGACGGTTGCCATTTGCGTTTGCGAAACGCCACGGAGTGGTGGTGGCTTTTGCCGGCGCCGCCGATGACGGCACTGCAAATGATGCCATCGTGCATGCGCGCCATGGTGTAAGCTCGCAAGCTTTGCTCGAAGTGCGTCGCGTATTAGGCGCACCGTTCGTGCTGCAAGAGCACAGCGCTGAAGAATTCGAAGCGATTTTGACGCAGGCGTATCAGCGCGATTCGTCAGAAGCCAAGCAGTTGATGGAAGATATTGGCAACGAAAGTAATCTATTTTCGCTGGCTGACGAATTACCGCAAACTGAAGACTTGTTAGAAAGCGAAGACGACGCGCCAATTATCAAACTCATTAACGCCATGTTGTCAGAGGCCATTAAAGAAGGTGCTTCTGATATCCACATTGAAACGTTTGAAAAAGATTTGCTAGTACGCTTTCGTATCGATGGCGTGCTGCGCGAGGTGATTCGTCCGAATCGTAAACTCAGCTCATTGCTCGTGTCGCGGATTAAGGTTATGGCGCAGCTCGATATCGCTGAGAAGCGTGTACCGCAAGACGGGCGTATTAGTTTGTTGATTGCTGGCCGTGCAGTCGATGTGCGGGTATCAACCATGCCATCGAATCATGGCGAACGAGTGGTGTTGCGTTTGCTTGATAAAAACAATGCTCGCTTGAACCTCGAACAGCTTGGTATGACCGAAGCGAACCGGCGTATTTTCTCGCAACTGATTAAAAAGCCACACGGAATTATCTTGGTCACGGGGCCGACGGGCTCGGGTAAATCCACCACCTTGTATGCAGGCTTGATGGAAATTAACTCGCGTGACCGCAATATTTTGACGGTGGAAGACCCAATTGAGTACTCCATCGAAGGCATTGGCCAAATGCAAGTGAATCCGAAGGTGAACATGACCTTCGCCCGCGGTTTACGTGCTATTTTGCGTCAAGACCCTGATGTGGTGATGGTGGGTGAGATACGAGACGTCGAAACCGCGCAAATTGGTGTGCAGGCGTCGTTAACGGGTCACTTAGTACTATCGACCCTACACACGAATACGGCTGCTGGCGCAATTACACGCTTGGAAGATATGGGCGTAGAACCATTCTTGCTTTCATCATCGTTGTTAGCTGTGCTGGCGCAGCGTTTGGTGCGCACCTTGTGCGACGATTGTAAAGAGCCGTATCAGGCCTCCGCTGACGAACTTGCCTATGTTGCAGACGCAGCGGTAGACGGCGGTGCGCAGTTGTATCGTGCGGTGGGCTGTGAAAAATGTAATCACACCGGTTATCGCGGGCGTACCGGTATTCATGAATTATTGGTGGTAGATGAGCGCGTACGTGAGTTGATTCATAACGGCCACGGCGAGCAAGCGATTGAAAAATATGTGCGTGCTTTAGCGCCATCCATTCGTGACGATGGTTTGGCGAAAGTGATTGCCGGCGTCACCACCTTAGAAGAAGTTTTGCGCGTAACGCGCGAGGAGTAACCGGTGGCAGCGTATGCATTTCAGGCGTTAAACGCTAGCGGCCGCAAAACCAAAGGCGTCATTGAAGCTGATACCGAACGTCAGGTGCGCGCACAATTGCGCGAGCAGGGGCTGATTCCTGTTGCTGTTGAATTGGCAGAGGAGGGGACCAGTCCCAAAGCCGGAGCTAGATCCGGAGCTGGGCCTGCACCCCTCCTCAAACGCTTGCAAACGCGCGGTGTTGGCGCAGCCGATTTAGCCCTGATTACCCGCCAATTAGCGACGTTAGTCTCGGCGGCACTGCCAATTGAGCAAGCGTTGTTTGCGGTATCTGAGCAGACCGACAAGCCACGATTACAAAAACTGATCATGGCGGTACGCTCGAAAGTGGTCGAAGGCTATTCGTTAGCAGAAGCCATGTCGGAATATCCGCATGTGTTCGATAAGTTATTTACCGCGATGGTGGCAGCCGGCGAGCGCTCTGGGCACTTAGACGAAGTGCTGAATCGCTTGGCTGATTACACCGAACAGCGTAACCGGCTCAAAGGCCAATTAGTGCAAGCGCTGGTGTATCCAACTATTTTGACACTGGTTGCCATTGGCGTGATTATTTTCCTGTTAGTGAGTGTGGTGCCACAAATTGTGGAACAATTTAGCGGGCTTGACCAAGACTTACCGCCAACCACCACCTTCTTATTAGCGGTAAGTCAATTCTTACAAAATTATGGGCTGTTTCTACTGGGGATAATTCTAGTGGGGTTAGTGGTGGGCTCCCAATTATTGCGTAAGCCATCACGGCGAGACAAATTCGATGCCTGGGTATTGAAAGTGCCGCTGTTTGGGCGTGTGATTAAAGGCGTGAACACCGCTCGTTTTGCTCGTACGCTGAGTATTTTAGCTGCTTCGGCAGTACCTTTATTAGACGGGTTACGAATTACCGGCCGCGTGTTAACGAATCGTGCCATGCAAATTGCTGTCGAAGAAGCCTGCGACCGCGTGCGTGAGGGCTCATCGTTACGCGCCGCACTCGCCCAAACCAAATTATTTCCGCCAATGATGCTTCACATGATTGCCGCCGGCGAAAAATCAGGCGAACTCGAACAATTACTCGGCCGCGCCGCCGATAACCAAGATCGCGATTTCGAAACCACCATGAACGTGGCGCTAAAAATATTTGAACCGGCACTGATCGTTGTCATGGCTGGCGTGGTCTTATTGATTGTACTTGCCATCATTCAACCAATACTTGAGCTCAACCAAAGCGTAGGACTTTAAGGGAAAACCATGAAAAAACAATCCGCATTCAGCCTTATCGAAGTAATGGTCGTTATCGCCATTCTCGGCCTGTTAGCCTCATTAATTTTGCCAAACGTGCTCGGCTCAGCAGACCAAGCCAACCGCCAAAAAGCGCGCACCGACATCATTGCGCTGGAAAATGCCTTGGCACAATATCGTCTTGATAACGGCACCTTCCCATCTACTGAGCAAGGCCTCGAAGCGTTAATAGAAGAACCAAACGTTGATCCGCGCCCACGTAACTACCGTCGCGGCGGCTACATCCAGCGTTTACCTGCCGACCCATGGGGCAACGAATACTTGTTATTAAGCCCAGGTGAATTCGGCGATATCGACATCTTCTCTGCTGGCCCAGATGGTCAAACCGGCACCGACGACGACATCGGCAACTGGAACATCGAGTAGCACTTTGCGCGTAAAAGGCTTCACCTTAGTCGAAGTCATGGTCACCATGGCGGTTATCGGCATGCTGGCGCTCACCGTCAGCTTTGTGGTACCTGACAAAAAAGACGACGAAACCGCCGAAAATGCCCGAGTTTTGTACGAACGCATCCGCTATGCGCGCGAATACGCATTAGTGCGCCACGCCATTCTCGGTTTACGTATTGACGACGGGCATACGTATCGTTTTTTGCAATTCACAGATGGCCGCTGGCAAAATCTTACCCACCGTGGCTTGCGGCAAACCGAACTCAGTACCGATATTGAGCTTTCGGTTGAAGCGGGCGATCTCGAGCTCTTGGAACAAGACGACACCGATTTAAACGAAGTATTTGCGGTTGATGAAGAAGACCTCGGTACCCGGTCAGACGACGACAAACCACCCAGCGAACCCACACCTCAATTATTTATTTTTGGTAGCGGCGATCTCCCACCATTTGAATTGTTTGTTCGTAACGTCGGCCTTGTTGGCGAGCCGGTCAGCTGGCGTATTGCCAGTACCGACGGCATTGATATTTCGTTAGAGCGCGAAGACCGATGATTATGCGCACCCGTGGATTCACCTTAGTTGAAGTCATGTTTGCGCTGGGCATTTTCGCCTTGGCGGCATTAGCTGCGGTGGCTGCTACCAGCCAACATCTGAACGACTTAAACTATATGCAAGACAAATCGATGGCGCAGTATGCAGCGGCCAATGCCATGGCCCGCGTGAGTTTAAATTATCCGCCTGAGAACGGTGCTAAAGGCGTTGAAATGGTTGGATCACGCGAGTGGTTTTGGCGCTCGGAAGTGCTGAAAACACAAACCGAAGATGTGTTTTATGTCACCGTGCGTGTGTTCGACGAGCAACCAGCTTCGGCGGAAGTGAATGATGGCGCATTGGTGGTGTTGAGCCGATACTTGGGCCCTGATTCTGGTTCTACTGATGACGGTGCACGCCCATGATGCCATATCGTCGCGGTTTCACCCTTGTTGAAGTATTAGTCACTGTCGTGATCATGGCGGTGATTGGCCTCGCTTCGGCGTCGGTAATTAACGCGATTATGCGTACCAGCGAGCAAAGCGAAACCGCCATCGCACGGCTTGAAAAGCTCCAGTACGGTATGCTGATTTTAGAGCAAGACATTCGCCAAATTGTGGCACGAGATAATCCGACAGGGCGATATATCTTCATTGACGAAGGCCGCTTAGGTTTTGTTCGCTCCGGCTGGTTTAATCCGCTGGGCTTATTTCCGCGTAGCGAATTGCAACCGGTGGCTTATCTCATTCGCGAAGGTAACCTCGTACGCGAACACTTTAACTTTGTGGATGTAACCGAATCGTCCGAGCCGAAATCGCGCGTCGTGCTTGAAGGCGTCACCGCCTTCACCGCCAAACCCCTTAAGAGGGGTGCAGTCCAAGGACAGACCCCCTCCTCTGTGCGTAATAATTCGGGCGACAATGGCGACATCGAAGGCTTACCGCCGGCATTAGAAATTACCATTGAGACCGAAGCTTGGGGCACGATCACGCGGGTATTCTTGATAAATGACGGAGGTTTAAGTGAACAGCCGTCGCCGTAATTCACGAGTAGGCATCGTGACACCGCAACATCAACGTGGTGTTGCACTGTTGATGGTGCTTCTTGTTGTGGCACTGGTATCCGTCATGGCCGTGACATTAAGTGGACGCTTACAAACAACCGTATTGCGAACCGCTAATTTTCAACAAGCGGAACAAGCCTATTGGTATTGGTTAAGTGCTGAAGAAATTGTGCGAGAGTTACTCCAACGCGAGGTAAGCGAGAGCGACGGCGTCGTACATCAGCAACAAATGTGGTATCAGCAAAGTCAGAGCAACAGCATTTACCCTGTCGATGGCGGGGCGATTAAGGGAGAAATTCAAGATCTGCAAAGTTGCTTTAACTTGAATTCATTGCGAGTAGAAGATGGGGTCAGCTCCGGCTCCGGAACAGGGACTGCACCCCCTTCAAATGCGCCGCAAGCGACACCGAATTCTGGCTCAACTCCGAACGCCGGCTCGAACACGGGTAATGCTAATACAGGGGGTGGCGCGACCACCGGTGGCTCACTGGCCCCTGATGTTTTACGGGAGCGTCGCAAAGCCCAGCTACGAATGCTGTTTATGGCGGTAGACGAAAATATAGAGTCGTATGCGGTGGACGTGATTGTCGATTCGCTGGCAGATTGGCTCGATAGTGATGATGATATTGACGGCAGCTACGGCGCGGAATCAGTGGATTATCAAAGTTTGCAGTTTCCGTATCGTGCAGCGAACAGTTGGCTGGTTCACGTGAGCGAATTACGCTTAGTGCGTGGTGTGACGGCGCGTATTTATAACCAAATAAAACCGTACGTGTGCGTTATTCCGCGAGATAACAGCCTGAAATTAAACATAAATACGGTTAAGAAAGATCAGCCAGCTTTGTTGCATGCGGTAACTGTCGGCGCTATGTCGATGGGGGATGCCGCGAGTTTCTTGGCCTCCCGTCGAGAAAGCGGCTATGAAAGTATGGACGATGCGCGTAATAATGGGGCCATAAATGATGCAGCAACGCGCGGCGTGCAACCTAAATTTGTCGGCAACGTGCCCCCAAATGGCGTGACCGCACAAACCATCGGTGGCGCACTTGACGATTTAGATGTGAAAAGTAAGTATTTCCAATTAAACGCAAAAATTGGTTATGGCGATCTAACCATGGCCGCCGAAAGCCAGTTTTTAATCACCAGCGAGACCGCTGAAGTTTTGTATCGCGGCGCAGGAGAACCCTAGATTATGGAACAACTATTTATCCGCTTGAGCTCGGCTGAACGCGAGCCGCTGCACTGGCTGATTTGGAGCCCAGAGCAAAGCGAACTCATTGCAAGCGGAACGCTGAATGATCTGTCCGAATTAAGCCAACTGACCGATCATGCCCGTAGCCGCGAAGTGATTTGTTACGCGCCGGGTACCGATGTGTTGCTCACTGAAGTTGAGTTACCGAGTAGCGCGATTCGCATGCTGCCTCAGGTGGTGCCGAATGCGCTGGAAGATGAATTGGCGCAGGATATTAGTGAGTTGCACTTCGCATGGCCTCCAGCGAAGAAGGGGGGTGCAGTCCTTGGACTGCACGTTGCTGTTGTCGCCCGCGATGCCATGCATAAATGGCTATCAGCGCTTGAGCAAGCCGACATCGAATGCGATGAAATTTACCCCGATATTTTTATGGTGCCAGCGCCGCAGGTGCAGCCGCAGTTGTCTGAAAGCGAGGAGGGTGCAGACCCAGCTCCGGAGCAAGGACTGCACCCCACCTCCCTAACCTTAGGCGAGACGGTGATTATTCGCACCGGGCAGTACACTGGCTTCACCACAGACACCGCGCTCGCGCCGATAGTAACCGAAGGTATGCAGTTGCAGCCGGTTGAAAAAATGGACATTGAAGTGCCGTTGAGTGTGGTCGCCACCACTTATAATGCGCGCAAATCCACGCCACCGATGATTAATCTTCGTCAGCAAGAGTTTCGCTCGCAGCACAAAAAGCGTAAAGGCGTGAAAGCAAGCACTTACAAACCTGCGGCGATTGCTGCAGGCGTGTTACTCGCCGTGGCCTACAGTTCGCAGGTGATTGAGTATGTGCATCTTGGCAATCAAAGTGAACAACTCGAGCAAGCGATTGAGCAAACTTACCGCGATGCGTTTCCGAACGAAAAACGCATTGTGAACGTGCGCTCGCAGCTTAATCGTCATTTAGAGAGCTTAGGTATGCAAGGCACAAAGTCATCGCCGCTTGAGTTATTGGCGCATCTCGAAAGTGCATTTAAAGCGAATCGCGATGTCAGACTTGAACTGATTCGATACGATGACAAGACCCTCCGCATGCAGGTAAAAGCGAATAGTTTCGCGAGCTTAGAGAATTTTCGAAAAGTGGCGAATCAAGGCGGTCAGATTGTCGTCGAGCAAGGGCCTGTGAATAACCAAAGCGGTGCTGTAAGCGGCGCCCTAACCGTGAAGAAGGACGTGTGATGCCTAGTTTGTTACAGCAATTTATACAGCGCGTTCCAGGCCTCGAAACACGGTTAAACCAAATGAACCAGCGCGAGAAGCTTTTAGTGAGTGTCGCTGCTGTGCTATTTGTGGTTACACTCGCGTATTTCATTGCATGGAAGCCGTTAACCGATGGCATCGCTGAGCGCGAAACCAAAGTTGTCGCGCAGCAAGAGCTATTGCAGTGGGTGCGCGAAAACACCGGCCGCTATTTGTCACAAAAAGGTGGGGTGCAGTCCAAGGACAGCACCCCCACCTCATCCATGAGCGGCAGCATGAGCGAACGTGTCACGCGCTTAGCCACCGCCGCCAAAATCGAAGTCACACGCATGCAGCCGCAGTCAGACAGCTTAGTTGTGGTGATAGACGAAGTGCCATTTAACGCACTACTTCAGTTCATCGAAAGCCTTGAGACTCAAGCCGGCTTAGTTATTGAACACCTCGATGCGACCGAAGGCGGCGAGCCGGGGATCGTTCGGGTACGTCGCTTGCAGGTGGCGGAATGATGTCTTGGCGCTGGTTGTTATGGTTAATTCCGTTTTACTTGGTTGCGTTGGTGGCACTGACTCCCGCTGCGGTGATTAAGTGGGGTGCAGGCCTAGCTCCGGAGCAGGGACTGCACGTCTCCTCCACCAAAGGTACGATATGGAACGGGCGCGCAAATATTAGCGCGAAGTTGCCAACTGGCGGCACGCTAAATCTTGAAGATGTGCAATGGCAACTGAACCCTTGGAAGTTATTCATGGCAGAAGCGGAAATCGCAATTGATATTCCGTCGAAGAATTATCTCTATGGCACTGCCACTATCAACGCCGGTATGTCGGAAGCGCAGCTCAAAGCTAATTTTCAAGGCGCAATGCAGCCGGCGATCCAACAATTGAAACTTCCCGTACCCATCACCATGGCAGGTAACTTCCAACTTGATATTAATGACTATCAAGTATCTAATTTTAATAGTGGAAAGATCTGTGATGCGTTAACTGCTACAATCAATGCACGGCGAACTGAAATGCGCATTAACCAGCAATGGCATGAGTTGGGTGACTATTTAGCCAAGCTTTCATGTAATGCGCAAAATGGCATCAATGTCGAAATAGACGACAATAACCTCGTCGGTTTACGCCTTAGCGCACAAGTAAATGGGCGCATTGATGCACCGCAAGTAAGCTTAACCGGTAGTATGAAACCTACGTTGCAGACGCCGCAGCCAATTTCTGAGTTATTAGTTTTCATCGGAAAACCAGACGCTCAAGGCCGATATAACTTCAAATGGTAAAAAGGAGTACTTATGGATCAAGTCATGACATGGATTAGCGACAACCAAGAGCTAATTCTCAGCTACACAGTGAAATTTATCGTCGCAATTATCATCTTAATTGTGGGTAAGATTGTGGCGAATTCAGTTGCCAAATTAATGGGCAAAGGCATGGAGAAACGCGGCACCGATAAAGCCGTAATTAGCTTCCTTGGCGCCATTGTTCGTTCGGTCATATTCATTGCCGCCGTGCTAATGGCATTGTCTCAAGTAGGCGTCGAAACCACCTCATTTATTGCCATTTTAGGTGCCGCCGGTTTGGCGATAGGTCTGTCATTGCAAGGCTCGCTATCGAACATGGCGTCGGGCGTATTAATCATCTTATTCCGTCCATTCCGTGCCGGTGAATACGTGGACGCAGGTGGCGTTTCGGGTACCGTTGAAGAAGTGAACATCTTCCAAACTATCTTGAAAACACCAGATAACAAAGTGGTATTCGTGCCGAATGCGCAGATTACCGGCTCACCAATTACGAACTACAACCGAGAAGATACTCGCCGTGTCGATCTGCTCATCGGCGTGTCATACGACGCCGACTTGCACAAAACCAAAGAAGTGCTTGAAAGTGTGTTGAAAGCCGACGAGCGTTTGCTTAAAGATCCAGCTTGGAACATTCAAGTTCATGCACTGAATAGTTCTTCAGTCGACTTTATCGTCCGTCCTTGGGTGAAAAGCACTGACTATTGGGGTGTCTACTGGGACTTGATGCGCGAAATTAAAATCGCATTAGACAAAAACGAAATTGGAATCCCTTATCCACAAATGGATGTGCACCTGCACAAGTAAATTCTGAGCAAAAGAAGGGTGCAGTCCTTGGACTGCACCCCACCTCTCGCCTATGCTGAAAGCAGGATTTCAACAAAAGGAAGACTGCAATGAAACCTTTCGTAACAAAAATGTCAGTTGCTGCGGTAGCGATCGCCGCATTAACAACCGCAGCGCAAGCGCAACAAACCATGCAGCAACCGAGCTTCGACAAGCTAGGCGTTAGCTATATCAACTACGACCTCGACGGCGAAACCCTCAACGGCGCCGGCCTGCAGTTCAACCGCCACATCAACCAAGACTGGTTCCTTGATGTGAATTACATTTACGCCACCGACGACTACACCATTAGCGGCATTGACGTCGATGCCACCGCAAACACCCTATACGGTAACCTTGGCTTCAAGTTCTACCAAATGAACAACATGGTGGCCTACGCCAGTGGTGGCTTGGTCTACAGCGAAATTGACGTCGACAGCGGCGTTGGTGGATACAACGAAGATGACACCGGTTGGAACGCACAAATTGGTATGCGTACGCGCCTCACCGACGCTTTCGAAGTGGACGCGAACGTGCGTCACGTCGACATCTACGATGACAGCGATCAAGAGTGGAGCCTCAGCGGCCAGTACTACATCACTAATGAATTCAGCGTAGGCCTTGGTTACACACTTGTTGACTCTGACAACAGCTACGTCGCGCTCAGTGGCAACTTCCATTTCTAAAAGAAGAGGGTGCAGTCCTTGGACTGCACCCCACCTCTCGCTTACAATTTTCACCTTTACAGCCCACTAACTACCTGATAGATTTACAAGTGATCACCCACATAGACGTGGGCTGATTGGCCAATCAAAGAAGTAAGGAAGAGGAAAATAGTATGAAAACTTTATCAGCATTATTTGCTGCTGCAGCATTGGCTTTAGCGCCAACTGCAATGGCATCTGGTCAAGCCGGTGGCGCTGAGGCATCTGGTTCAGGTGCAGCATTCTCTACTGGCGCAATGGTAGCAGCTGGCGTTGCTGCAGTTACAGTTTTAGTTGTTGCAACTGACGACGACGACGACTTCGTATCTCCAAAGCCAGTTGAGCCACCAGTAGTACCACCAGTAAATCCAGGTACTACTACTTCAACCAGCACTACCACTTCAGGTATGTAAGCTCGTTTGAAGTAAAACAAAAGTCGCAAGCGAAAGCTTGCGGCTTTTTTATTTTGTGAAGGTGATAAATATGTTAATATCGCCCACACAAATAGAGCAAAAAGCCCCAGCAAACAGAACTCAAAATAACAACATGACAGCCAAACACTCGCTTTACATTCAAATCATCATTTTGGCTCTCATCAGCACGCTAATCAGTGGCTGCAGCGTGCGCCTTCAAAACTACAAAGAAATTGTCACTGAGCTCTTCAACACACCAGAAGATGTAACGCTCAGCCAACAAGAAATTGAAGAATTCCCATACGCCGGTAGCTACATACAAGTTGACGAGCGTCCGCGCGCATTTATGGCATTGGCTTTCGACGATAATGGCGTACTCAAATGGCGCACCGGTGGCGAGGAAATTATCCATACTAAGCACGGCCGCATAACCGCTACCAACAACATGAGCGGCGCCATTGCGCACACAAGCAACCTAAAAAACGACCCGTTAGCGTGTTTCCGCGAAGCAATCCGAAGAAACAACCAAGACCTCACCAACTGCCCAACAACATGGCAACGTGACATTTGGGTAACTACTGCCACTCCGAACAAAATTGAAGATCAGGCGTATACGTACACCTCAGAATTCAGAGTAGGCGCCACCGAGCAAGTGAACTTGGCCAATGGCACCTCGCACCAAGTCATTAAAATCGAAGAACGCATAGGCACAAGCGACAACAACGTAGCAACCAACACCTTTTACATCAGCACCGACAATGCCCGTATCGTAAAATCGCACCAGCTGATTGCGCCTCCAAGTAGCTCACAAAGTAGCTCCGAAAGTACCTTCGCAACCATTGAAGAAGTGAAGCCGTACACCTTAGAAGAAGTGAAGAATAACGGATGATTTCGCGCACACTTAAACTCACGGCTATCGCACTCGCTGTAGCAACGGCTGCAACAAGCGCGTACGCTCAAAGCCAAAAACCAACCGTCGCCGTCAAAATCCAAGGCCCAGAAAAGACACCAGAGTTGCAATTCGCAGGCAGCCCACGCCTAAGTCAGGTGTACGCGAACGCGCAAATTAAACCAGAAGAAATCTTCTGGCCTGGCGTACGCCTTGTAAGCGCAGAAAAACACAACGAGATCATCCAAAAACAAAAGCAGCTCACCCAGCAGCTCTACAAACTCGAGCGCTACTTTCAGCAGGAAGAACAACGCAACTACGCGCAGCTCGCCAATCGCATTGCTGGGCAAGTCGCCAGTTGGCCAGTTGTAGGCGCAGAGCCAATCGGACGTGGTCATGTCGAACAGGGGCCGAAAGGTACCACCCTCGGTGTCGATATCAATAAAAAGAGTAGCCTCACTAGCTATTACGACGAAGCGCGCCTCAACATCAATGCAAACCCGCAGCTTCCGCAGGGTTCCAAAGAACAGCCGACGCGGTATCAGTTGCTCATGCCAACAATCGAAAAACACCAAACCACGCACCTGCAAGTAATTGGCGCCGTGTGGATGCCGTTCACCATGAGCTATCATCCGCATTTCACTGCGCGCGAAACGGCGCACAAAGAGAACTTCAAACAGCGCCTCGAAGCAATCACACATAAAGACAAAGTGCTACAAGTTAGCGCGCAAGGTGACGTGCAAGAAATAAACATTGATCCGTACAACGCCCACAGCCAAAAATTCTCGGCGGGGGCAAAAATCATCGCGTTGTTCAACACCAGCAAACTGCCCAAAGAATTCAAAGACATTAACAAGCAAATGGCAGAGCTGGCGAAATACTGGAACCCGTTGCAGCCAACGTTAAAAGAAACCAGCCATTTCACCACGCTGGGCAAATACACGCAAAGCGAGAAAGACCAACAGCCGCCATTATTACTCTTTGGTGAAGCCGACAAAAAACTGCGTCCAACTACCAGCGATTTCGGCAGCATCGGCCTGTTACAAATGCCAAGCGGCCGCCACGCCGAGCAGGGCGAGTTCAGCTTTACCTATTATGATCAAGACGAGTACAGACGTTGGGCATTAAACTTGCAGCTGTTTCCCTGGTTAGAAGCAACCATTCGCTACAACGACATTCGTACGCGTCGATACAGCCAAGATGTTAACTTCTCAGGCGACCAGACCTATAAAGACCGTGGCGTCGATTTAAAATTTCGCCTTACCGAAGAAAGTCGTTGGATACCAGAGACGAGTGTGGGTATTAGAGATGCTGCAGGCACCGGCTTATTCGCTGGCGAGTACGTTGCCGCGAGCAAACGTTTTGGCAACTTTGATTTTACTGCAGGTTTAGGCTGGGGCTATCTCGGCAAAAACAATAACGTGAACAACCCATTCTGCGAACTAGCCGACGAGTTCTGCAGTAGAACGGACGGTTTCAGTGGCCGTGGCGGTAGCTTCGAAGTCGATAAGTGGTTCAAAGGCAACACTGCCTGGTTCGCTGGCTTGGAATACCAAACGCCGTGGGATCCGCTCAGTATCAAAGTTGAATACGACAGCAATAACTACAAAAATGAGCCATCAACCGTCACCATGCCACAAGATTCCCGCTGGAATTATGGTTTAGAGTATGACCTTGGCAATAACATGAGCATTAAAGCCAGTTACGAGCGTGGCAATACCCTCATGTTTGGCTTCACCATTCGTACTAACTTGGCAAACGCATCACAACCGAAAATTGATAGTCATCCGAAGCGCCCACCAGCGCCGCCGCGCCTAAAAACTGTCGAGCAACTCAAGCAAGCAGAAGAATTAAACAAACTGCGCATGGCACTCAACACCGAGGCGAGCACTTGGGTGGATGAAATAGCGCTCAGTGAAGATAACCAAACATTGACCTTATACGGTAGCCAATATCGCTATCGTGACAGCGAGCTTGGCCTCGAAAAAATGGGACGCGTGTTGGCAACCGAAGTACCTGACACCATTAAAACCTATCAGTTTGTGAATCAGTCGGGCAGCATCAACTTGGCGCAAAACAACATTGACGCCGAATTATTTAAAGATGCGATAGCGCGTAGAACCATCAACGCAACCACGCAACAGGCCTATAGCCGCAGTGAAGTAACGGATAAGCCAGGCGAAACACTTTTCAAAGATGAGTTTGAATTTGCCCAGTTGCCAACGGTGAGTGTGAAGCCGTTTTTAGATCAAAGTTTCGGGGGGCCAGAAAGCTTCTATATGTATCAAGTAGGCCTTGATGCACGTTTGATCTATTCACTCAGCCCGAATACATATATTTATGGCACCGCTAGTGCGCGTATTGCCGATAACTACGATAAATTCAATTATACAACTGGCGAAGAAACCGGTGCATTGCCGCGAGTACGCACCTATGTTCGCGAATACGTTACCAGTAGCGATATATTCTTGCGTGATCTGCAACTGGTGCATCGTCTTCAGTTAGCTGACAGCTGGTTCGCCGGCGCCTACATCGGTTATCAAGAGCAAATGTTTGGCGGATTCGGCGGTGAAGTACTTTATCGCGAACTTGATAGTAACTGGGCGGTCGGTTTAGACGTAAACTACGCAAAACAGCGCGATTGGGAAGACCACTTCGGCTTCCGTGATTACGACGTGATTACCGGCCACTTAACGGGTTATTGGCGCCCGAGCTTCCTCCCCAATACATTAATTAGCGTCGCGGCAGGCCAGTTCTTAGCGGGTGATCGCGGAGTGCAGGTATCCGTTGACCACAAATTCGACAGCGGCATTATCGTTGGCGCTTATGCAGCCAAAACCAACGTATCAGCGCGAGAATATGGTGAGGGTAGCTTTACCAAAGGCTTCTATATCAGCATTCCGTTTGACATACTGCAGTTACGTTATAGCGCTGGCCGTGGTGCCATCAGCTGGACGCCACTAACGCGAGACGGCGGACAAATGCTCGGTGGTGGCGTTGGCTTATTCGGCGCAACCGATAAGCGCAGTCCTTACTACGTTGACTAAGAACCGTTGATTAAGAGGGAATTTAAATGGCAAAAGTAGTTGTCGCCGGCACCGGATACGTCGGCCTGTCAAATGCCGTGTTACTTGCACAGCACAACCAAGTGCATGCGCTCGATATTGTGCAAGAAAAAGTTGACCTGATTAACGCAGGTAAAAGCCCTATTGAAGATAAAGAAATCAGCGCGTTTTTAGCCGAAAAAGAACTGAATTTATCCGCGACAACTGACCCAAGTGTTTACGCGGAAGCCGAGTGGGTAATTATAGCAACGCCAACCGATTACGATGCACAAACCAATTACTTCAACACGCGCTCGGTTGAAGCCGTGATTGAAACCGTACTAAAGCATAATCCGCAAGCAGTGATGGTGATTAAGTCGACCATCCCGGTGGGTTATACCAACGAGTTAAAAGCGAAATTTAAAACCGACAATATTATCTTTTCGCCCGAGTTTTTGCGTGAAGGTAAAGCATTACACGATAACCTGTACCCATCACGCATTATTGTGGGTGAGCGCTCACCACGCGCTGAAGTATTTGCAACGATGCTGAAGCAAGGCGCGATAAAACAAGACGTACCGGTATTATTCACCGATGCCACTGAAGCTGAAGCGATTAAATTATTCGCAAATACCTTCTTAGCGATGCGCGTGGCATACTTTAATGAGTTAGACACCTATTCAGCAGTGCATGGCTTAGATAGCCGCCAAGTGATTGAAGGCGTATGCTTAGATCCGCGAATTGGCAACCATTACAATAACCCGAGTTTCGGCTATGGTGGTTACTGTTTACCGAAAGACACCAAGCAGTTGTTGGCAAACTACGATGAAGTGCCACAGAATATGATTCGCGCGGTGGTGGATGCTAATCGCACGCGCAAAGATTTTATTGCCGAAGATATTCTGCGCCGTAACCCGAAAGTTGTTGGCGTTTACCGCTTAGTGATGAAGCAGGGTTCAGATAACTTCCGTGCTTCGGCAGTGCAGGGCGTCATGAAACGCTTGAAGGCCAAAGGTATTGAAGTAGTAGTATATGAACCCGTACTAAAAGAAGAATCATTTTTTAACTCACGTGTGATTCGTGACTTAGAAGAGTTTAAGCGAGTGAGCGATGTGATAGTAAGCAATCGCCACCAAGACGTGCTTAGCGATGTCGCGGATAAAGTGTACACGCGTGATTTGTTTGGTAGTGACTAAGCCATTATAAAAATCAGCAAGCTTAAGATTAAGCTTGCTGTTCCACCTGTTCTATAATCAGTATTAGTTGATCTATTTTAATTTTAACGTCAAAATTTTCTTGAGCGTAACGTATAGAACTTTCTCGCAAACTAGCGCGAAGCTCCGGACTATCAATTAATTTTTTAATATTTCTAACGATACTGTCGATGTCCTTGAAGCTTGAAACGTAACCGTTTACACCATTTTCAACAGCATCTTGGCAACCGGGAACATTATAGGTCAATGTCGGTATTCCCATGGCGCTTGCTTCCATAACACATACAGGGAAACCCTCGCGTACCGAAGGTAATAACAACACATCAGAATCGGTATATAATTCTTCGATATTTTGAACGAATCCCAGAAATTCGATGTGCTCCCCGAACTTTTGCTTGATACATTCAATATCGTTGTGGGTAAGAGAGGAAGGATTATTGGGATAATAATCTCCAATAACCTTTAATTTCACATTCAGTCCCAGCGAGAGGCACTTTTCTAGTACCGCGAAAGAATCTTTGATTCCTTTATCTTCAATTAGACGACCGACATAAACAAGAGTTAAACCGTTATGAGGTACAATCTGTTGACTTTGGAACCGCTCCAAGCTTATTCCAATACCATTTGTGACTATATCAGATGGTTGACCAATTTGATTTCGCTCGTCCGAATTACAGAAAACTCTCGCTTCAGTAAAACGTTTTATTAGCGTTCGGAGAATTGTCTTAGCAAATGTCCGTTTTGTAAAAAAACTACCTAATCCTTCAACCGATAACAATAGACGCTTATTAAATAGTGCCAATGTTGGAAGCGAGAAAATAAATGTAGTTAGAAAGAAACAAAGATAGGTTGTGTTTCTGCGTCTCAATCTGAATTTTGTAATTGTCCAATTAAAGTCGAGAACGCTCCACAGCAGACCAATCCCCTTATTGAATTTTCTAACTGCAACGATCTTGCATCCCATATTTTGCAAGGCTTGCTGTGACTTAATACAGTCTGCTGGAGCTATAACATATACGCGCCTGCCATCGGCAATAAATCGAGCAATGTATTCCTTTCGGAAGATATAGGTTGTTCTAATTGAGTTTTGAACTATACAAATATCGTTCATGAAATTACTCGTTTAACGGTGTAGTAAAGTGTTTTCGAGAGAAAGCTAAAGGAGACAAGACCTCTGTTGCAGGCCGCTTTATACCATTCGCTAAAAACGCCTGCTTGAATGCTTGGACCGAGAAGTTGAACAATCATGAAGTTCTCACGTATCTTCCTATTTTCCGTTAATAAATACCTGTCGAAAAAATGAAGCGACTTCTCAAGTGACCAGTTATGTTTAATTTTGGCGATCTTGCCCGATTTGACATAATCAACTAGCACATCATCGACAAACCTCAATTTGAGTCCGGATGCTTCGGCGTTAATTATGAATTGATAATCTTGATGTCGTGGCAAAGAGCTATCGAAACCGCCAATACGAAGAAAATCTTCTTGTCGCATCATTAGTGTTGAGGTTTGGAACGCTAAGTTGTGAAATAATGAGCCAAATAAGTTCTCACAAAACGTTTTTGTAACATCAAATTCACTTGCAACTCTAAGAGCGGTTACTCGATCCGATGCAACAGCACGTACTCGACAGCTAACGATGCTGGATAATTCAAGAGCATTTAACTGCTTTTCCAGTTTTTGAGGGTACCAATAATCATCAGCATCTAAAAAACACAAGACATCTCCGGAAGCATTTCGAGCACCGATATTACGACTATCGGCAGCATTAGTATTCTCATGCTTTTCGATAAGCTTAATTTCCGATAGGTTAAAACTTTGGAGAATCTGATGTAGATCAACAACATCTTTAGAACCATCGTCAACAATAATAATTTCGAATGGTTTAATTGTTTGTGACATTAAGCATTCAACTGCATGTTTGATGGTTTTTGATGCATTATATGTGGGTATTACGACGCTAACTTTCATCTTTCTTTTCGTTACCATAAGAGTAAGAAGGATTTCGTAATAAAATATCCAAAATTATAAATACCAAAAAGAAGTAAATATATTTATATTTGCTCCCAATGTAATAAGAATAAAAAAACATTAGATACGAAATTAATATGTAGGACTTCAAATATAAGAGAGTAATTGAAGATTTTCTAATTGATATATATATCGTATTAAATAACGTGTAGAAAATTACGAACCCAAAGATAGACAGCGATGCTAAAACAGTGGCAGCACCGGTAATCATATTGTATTTATCGTTTAAAATGAAGCCCATAGAGAGTCTATGTTCAGCATAGGCACTACCCAAATAACCGAGAAATATATCGGTCGATAGAGTCATTGGAAATACGTTGCTTTCTAATTGATAGAAAAGATTATAATAATTGGGTATCAAATAATTCAAGAACGCAAGAACAAGCTCTAGCCCCTCGCTGTTAGAACCCCTGACGAAGAGAGAGAAGAGGGTAAAGAAAGTTAAAAAGAAAAACACAACAAAATAAAACAGGCTGCGAATTTTTTTGAATCCAACCAACGCTATATAAAACGTCAGAGGGAAAAATAAAGCATCAAAAACCGTATACTTTATTCCGTGAAATGCAGATATCAATACTAATCCAATCGCAATTAAATGGTCAAAGAATTTATTATTTCCAATGTAAAATCGTAATGCATACATTATCAAGGCAGGAACATGTAAAAAGTACAAATAATTAATGTACCAATATTGGCCGAATAAAACTTCATACTTTCGTGGTGCAGTAAACATCATCGATACCGAAAAACCCACGCGATTGAAATTTAGAAGAAATGCGGTGAAGGCTAGGCCTGACAACAAATAGAAAAACAACTTAATTTTTGCATGCGAATAAGTATTTACGAGAGATAAGTCTAATCTATTTCTGCCAACAATTTCTCCTCTCGACTCAACGATGTATCGAGTTAGTAAAAAGGCAAGCGAATAAGAGAGACTAATAATTGTCAACCAAAACCAAGAACGCCATGTTAAAGTAAATGAATCTAGAGTTAGCCACCCCTTTTCAGCCCCGATTCCAGCTAGAAAATGTACTGGAAACAATCCTAGAAAGAAAATAAATGGGGCTGAGAATATAAAGAGAACTTTCCCTTCTGAAGGGTCCGCCCACAAAGCTACTATCAAACTTGATAACGTAACCAGGAGGAATAGCCATGCTTCAAACATAATTGTTAATTACTCAACTATTTTCTTGATGGAATTAAAAGATGCTTGAAAACAATTATAAATACGGAAACAAAACCACCCAAAAATGCTCCGAAAATTATAATTAGAATTCTATTGGGTGAGTCCTTTCCCTCTGGCACAATAGCAGGGTCAATTATCGTTAGTACGTAGTCAGGTCGAACATTTGCGAACATTCTGGTTCTTGTTTGCTGCTCAATTAGATTGTAGAAAACACTCTGCATTTCTGTTAACGAGCTCTCTGCAATTTCATTTTGAAGGTACTCAATGCTGCGATTTGCTTCTTGGACATCCCTTTCTCGCATGTAATCATTGATGTCTCTTATCAGAGAGGTTACCCATTGGTGGGCTACAATTGGAGAAATGTGAGTTACAGCAATATCAATAAGTCCGGTTTCAGGATTTTTTGTGATCTCAATTCTTTCTCGTAATTTTGGAATATAGCTCCAACTTGAAGGTGCTAGGGATTGACTGTTTTTCTCATTTGTTGCCCATTTCCGTTTGTTTGAGTCGAAAATTTCACGGTTGTATACCAACTGTTCTGTCTGTGGATTCCAGCTCTCGACAGCCATTAGCTCGGGAAGGATATCGTGTTTTTCTACAAACTCTTTTAAGAATTTGCGCGATGTAAGAGTTTCGATAGCAATTGTTATTTCGTCTATTTTTTTTGTTCCCAAGTTCAGTCCTGTAAGCGAAACAACACTTGAAATTGGAGATGCTATATTCGACAGCGAATTTGAATCGCCTGACTCTGCAGGAGCAACAATTGCCCCTGACTTATAGATATTTGGCTGTGAAAATGCATAAATCCCAAATCCAAGAGCAAAAACAAAAACGGAAACGCTCAGGAATACCCAGTTTTTACGCAATACTAATAAAATTTCGAGCAATGAAAATCCGGAGTACTGGTCTTGGCTATGATTTATATTCATGTTCACAATGTCTCGAAGGTGTCGTTTAGAACTTGGGATATGTCAAAATTCATATCCATCCATCAAATTGAGGTTAGCAAATGCGCAACATTTATTTGATTAATTTAGCTTCGATGTCATCTATCGTGTGCTAAGGAGCATTGATTCTACCAGTGCTAAACTGCACGTCAATGCAAAGGTAGACTATAGTTAATTTAGTATAAAACAGTCGGTGAAGTGTAAAAGTGGGCGATATTGTTAATTTGTTGCTTCAACACACTGTGGCTTTCAGATAGAATTTATCAAGCTTAACAATTCGATTACTTAAGCTCACCACTCATATTGTGAAGAATCTCAGATTGAATTCGGGAGTTAGACTGTAAGGTATGTCAATAATTTTACCTATCGTAGCATTACTGGGTACAGCGATAGCGCTGCGGATTATGCATCCAGTTGCAGAATTCATGGAGCTTTTTGATAAACCATGCAATCGAAAACAGCATAACGGGGCTGTACCTCTAATAGGCGGCGTGGCTGTATTTTTCGGTCTAGCAATTTCTTTGATGGTATCGTCGGAGCTAGAACTTCATAGTCGACTGTTTCTAATCAGCGCCGCGATGATGGTATTTATCGGTATGCTAGATGATAAATATGATTTGAGTGTGAGGTTGCGTCTGGTAGGACAAGTTATCGCTGCAAGTGTGATTATATTCGGTGGTGATCTATATATTTCTAACTTAGGTAACTTACTCGGTTTCGGAAGTGTTGAATTGGGGTTGGGCGGGGTTCTATTTACCTATCTAGCAATTTTAGCAGCAATGAACGCTTACAACATGATAGATGGTATCGACGGCCTGTTAGGGGCAATGGGTATGATTTCCTTCTTTACGCTTGGAGTGATTGCAGCCTTAAATGGGTTAGAAGAAGTACAGTTAATAGCACTTCTTGCGGGCTGTGCGTTAATTCCCTTTATGTTGTGTAATTTATCTCTATATCCTCGTTATCGCAAAATTTTTATGGGTGATGCCGGCTCAATGTTTGTCGGGTTAGCAATCGTTTGGTTGTTGACTATGTCCACACAACCACGTTTCTCGGGTGGAGAACTAATTAGTCCAGTTACCTCATTGTGGTTGGTTGCAATTCCGATAATGGACATGGTTACAATCATGTTCCGTCGAATGAAAAACGGTAAAAATCCAACGTCGCCAGACAGAGATCATATTCATCACTTTTATCTAAGAGCTGGATTTACTAGTCAGCAAACATTAGTCATTCTTTCAAGCCAGGCGCTAATTCTGGCTCTTTTGGGATTGGTTCTGAACCAATTTCAGACCCCAGAATGGGTGTCATTACTCTTGTTCTTAGGCGCATATGCGGTATATTGTCGTCAGTTTAAGATGTTAAAACGCAAAGCCCGCGCATTAAGCGAAGCTCAACTAGAAAAATAATCGCAGTACAAACATATAGGAAGGAGACGGTAGTGCGCCGCATTCTCTCAATTACTGGCCTAGCCATGGTCATGCTATGGACAGGCCTTTTTGCATTTTCCCATTCTGCGCAGGCACAAGTTGCCGGCGTGACTCCGCAACAGCTCGAACAATTCAAGCAATTGCCTCGCGCTCAGCAGGAAATGCTGGCGCGTCAATATGGTTTTGATCTGTCGCTACTCGATTCACAAGGCGCAACAGGGAGCCGCACCAACGAAGAACCACAAACGGTATTTCCGCGAGGAACTACATTTGATGAAAACGGTGACCCGATTATTCCTGAAGACATTCGTGCCCAGTTTGCTGAAGATGAAGGCGTACCGAAGCCATTTGGTTATAAGCTATTCGCCGGTGAGCCAAGCACGTTTGCGCAAGTGACTGGAGCGCCCGTTCCTAGCAACTACGTTATTGGTGTGGGTGATACCATTTTGGTACAGCTATATGGTAAAGAGTCAAAATCGCATCAGTTGAAAGTTGACCGCCAAGGGTTAATAACTATTCCTGATCTTGGCCCAATTCAAGTGGCTGGCTTAACGTTTGACAAAATGCGCGAATTGGTTCAGCAAGAAGTGTCGCAGCGCCTCATTGGTATGCAAGCAGCAGTCAGCATGGGCGAACTGCGCTCTATTCAAATTTTTGTAATGGGTGAGGCACACAAACCGGGTGCTTATACGGTAAGTTCACTCACGACCATTACTCAGGCGTTGTTTGTCAGCGGCGGTGTGTCAGATATCGCCTCACTACGTAACGTGCAATTAAAACGCGATGGTGAAACCGTTGCGACGCTCGATCTCTACGATTTTCTCATTCATGGCAACATGGGCAACGACCGTCTATTGCAATCCGGCGATATGGTATTTATTCCATCGCGCGGTGCGATGGTGACCGTTCAAGGTGAAGTGGTTCGCCCTGCCATTTACGAATTAAAAAATGAAGAAAGCTTAGCCGAAGTGCTTGAGCTGGCGGGTGGTGTATTACCAACAGCCTATAAAAAAGCAACGCGTATTGAGCGAGTGCGTGATGGCCGCCGTTTAGTCAGCACGGTTGATCTAGCCAATGCAAAATCGCTGAGCGTAGGCAATGGTGACATTGTTGAAGTGCCGAAAGTTTCGAATGAAATTGTCGATTCAATCATGTTGGTCGGTGCCGTTGCACGTCCAGGCTACTATGAATTCAATGCTGGCATGAAAGTGTCAGACGTTATTACTGACATCAAAACCAGCCTGTTAAGCTATGCCGATTTAGGCTACGGCTTAATTGTGCGCGAGCGCGATAATCGCGGTAATATCGAATTGCACCAATTTGATGTGGCGGCAGCGGTTGAAGGTGAGGCCGAACACAACAAACAACTCAAAGCGCATGACCAGTTGGTAATTTTCTCGCGCTATGAAGATAAAAAACTTCAAGAACTCCAGTTAACAGACTGGATTGTCAGCGAAACCGAAAAGCAGCGCAAAGAGCGAGAGCAGTTGCTGAAAGATTATCGTCAGAATTATCTGCGTGGTTTAGTCATTCAACAACAGCGCGAATTTGCTGATGAAGACGCCGAAACAGGTGAGTCGGAAGCACAACAAGAATTACAAGGCTTGTTTACGCAACGTACACTTGATGATGAAATCAATGCGATGAAAATTCAGAAATATGCTGAATACTCGCGTAATAACTTATTGGAGCCAATTCTAACCAAGCTGCGTCATCAATTTAGTCAAAGTGGTAATTTGCCACTCGTGTATGTAGCGGGCGAAGTGAAATATCCAGGCGTGTATCCGTTAGTTGAAAACGCTGATGCTTCAGATCTCGTCGCAGCAGCAGGTGGCTTGAAAGAGTCGGCCTACCTAGCTCGCGCTGAAATAACGCGTACGCAAGTAAAAGGCGGCGAAACCGTTACAGATTACTTAAGTTTTAACTTATTTGACGCGTTAATGGGTAAGCAAAACTTGCCAGTAAAAGGGCGTGACAGCTTAAATATATTTGCCATTCCAGATTGGCAAAACACGTTAGAAGTCACGCTTGAAGGTGAAGTTAAATTTCCTGGCAAATATACCATTCGCCGCGGGGAAACGCTGACAGCGTTAATTGAGCGTGCCGGCGGTTTAACTGAATATGCTTTCCCGCGTGGTGCAATTTTCACTCGTGAAGAGTTGAAAGAGCTTGAGCGTCAACGTATGCAGGCACTTGCGCGTGAGCTTCAGCATGAAGTGGCAACGAATAGCATTACCGGCAATAACCAAAGCAACATGAGTTATTCTCAAACTCGCCAGCTTCTTAAAGATTTAATGGAAGTGGAACCGGTAGGGCGTTTAGTTATTGATTTGCCTTACGTTATGAGTGGCAGTATGAATGCCGATATTCAGTTGAAAGACGGTGATCGCTTGGTTATTCCTGCACAGCGTAATACGGTTAACGTCATTGGCGAAGTGCAATTAGCTAGCTCTTTCCTTTACGACGGAAGCTTGAATGTGGCGGACTACCTGCGTCGTGCCGGTGGTATGCGTAAGAAAGCTGACGAAGAGCGCATCTTCATTGTTAAGGCAAATGGTTCAGTGGAAATGGTTGAGCTCGGAGGCTGGTTCAGTTTAGCCTCAGACAACCGTCTTGAACCGGGCGATACCATTGTTGTTCCATTAGATACCGAGTACACCAACAATATGGAACTATGGCGCGATGCAACGCAAATTCTATATCAAATTGGTGTAGCGCTAGCGGCGTTAACGGCCATCTAACAGCTATCACTTGAGCACGGATGAACAATGATTATAGAAAGTGACTTTCTAAATTTAGATACCACTTACCAAGGCGTCGATATCGACGCCTTGCGTGACTTTGCTGACAAACGATTACCCCAAAACTTCGATAAATTAAGGGCTCAGCTCCTACGTGGCGAGTTTTATAATGCGTCGGAAGATCGGCATGTTAGCCATTGTTTGAATCGTTCAATTCACAACGTCGTCACTGCAGGAAACGGTAAAAATCGGTTCTGCACCATCGTACGTGAACTGCGCGCAGGCAAATGGCTCGGCTCTACCGGTAAACCTATTAAGGACGTCGTTAACATTGGTGTTGGCGGTTCAGACCTAGGCCCAATGATGGGTAGCTTTGCGCTCAAAGAGTTTGCTGACGATAACAGCCTTCACCACTTGAGCGTGCACTTTGTGAGTTCAATGGATGGTGGCCAGTTGTACGCCGTACTGCCAATTGTTGACCCCGAAACCACGTTATTCATCATTGCATCAAAAAGCTTCGGCACCATTGATACCTTAGCGAACGTAGATACGGTGCGTAAATGGATAGAACCAACGCTAACACAAGAGCAATGGCTCAGCCGCCATGTCATTGGGGTTTCAGCCAATAACCAAGCGATGACTGATTTTGGCATCCCTGCTGCACAGCAACTAAGTTTTGCAGAATCAGTCGGTGGGCGTTTCTCGCTGTGGTCAGCGATTGGCTTGCCGATTGCGCTAACCGTTGGCTCGAACCAGTTTGGACGTATGCTTGAAGGCGCCAAAGCCATGGATGAGCATTTCGCCAATGCGCCGCTTGAGCAAAACATTCCGCTGCAAATGGCACTTCTGGGCGTTTATAACCGTGAAGTACGCGAGATTAATAATCTTGCTGTTTTGCCATACGATGGCCGTTTACGTTACTTACCGAGCTACCTGCAACAGCTCGATATGGAAAGTAATGGCAAGCAGGTTGATTTTGAAGGCAATGCCATTGATTACCCAACCGGACCCATTATTTGGGGTGGTTTTGGACCCAATGGTCAACACGCATTCTTCCAACACTTACACCAAGGCTATGACAAGTTCTGCGCTGACTTCGTGGCAGTATTAAAACGTGCCGCGCCTGACTTTGAACCGGCTGTTCAAGAAGGCCTAGCCGAACAGCAGCGCCTCGCTGTGGCGAATTGCTTAGCGCACCGACGCCTCATGTGGTTCGGTGCTGAAAACGGTGAAGCGCGTAACCATTATATTGGCAACCACCCGTCGAATTTATTGTTTGTGGATGAGCTCACGCCACAAAGCTTTGGGGCGTTAATTGCTGCTTACGAGCATAAGGTTTTTACGCAAGGCGTGATTTGGAATTTGAATAGCTTTGATCAGCCGGGCGTGGAGAAGGGCAAGAAGCTTGCGAAGGAAGTTCTCAAGGTACTTGATGGCAAGTCTACGACGGAATTTGACGTTTCAACAGACTCCGTTCTCGCTCGTTGTAAACGGACAGATGAATGAGTGATACAACATTAAAAAGCGCTTCTCTTTCGATAATCATACCAGCATACAATGCTGAGGATTATATCGAAGAAACGCTTGATTCGATAAATAAGCAATCACAGCTACCCGAAGAGATAATCATTGTTGATGATGGCAGCAACGATAGAACTTGTGAGATTATTCGATCTCATAAATTGATCGATAAGATAAAACTTATAAGTACTGAAAATCGGGGACAAGGTATCGCAAGAAATCTCGGTGTGCGTGAGTCCTCTAGCGACTATTTATACTTTTTTGACTCGGATGATTTGATAGCTTGTAACTTTGTCCGAGATATCAAAAAGAAACTTAGTCAGAGTAATGATATTGACCTTGTTTTTTTCTCAGGAGAGTCATTTCTTGACAAAAATTTAGCGAAATCAAAGTTTCAACCTCGCAGTTATTTACGACCGTTTAAGCTCGATATAGCAAGTCAACATGAGTTCTTAACTCATATGGTGGCAAACGAAGAACTTTCTTGCAGCCCTTGTTTGTATGTAAGTAAACGCTCGCTATGGTTAGAAAATAATATTCAATTTAATTGTTATTTTCATGAGGACGAAGAAGTCTTATACCCATTAATATTCTCTGCAAAAAAATTGAGCATCCTGAATGATGTTTACTTTTTTAGGCGAATTCGTTCAAACTCAACCATGACCGGTATAAAAACAATAAAGCATACGCTTGGATATGCGGAAGTTTTGAATTCCACAATAAGGTTGTTAAAAGAGAATAAAAGCGATTCAATGCGAGCTCTATTAATTAGGAGAAGATTAGGTCTATTTGCTCCATCATATGTAGTTGCTGCGAGATGCTCGGAGTCTAGTCTGGACGCAAGATTGCTTTGCTTGTCATTGATAAAGTCGCGATCAATAAAGTCGGCTCTTAAGGCTCTTTTTTTCTTAGTGACTAAGTAATTAACCTTGGATATTTATAGTTAACGACGATGGGAATAGTTTTGTGAAAAATATTTTAGGAAAAATCTCCGATCAAATTACATATCGGAAGAATCAAAGCAAGTTACCAATATTCTATTTCGATCGTACGTTAAACGTTGGTGATATTCTCAATCCCTATTTGATTTCGAAGGTTGCGGGGAAAGATACATTTTTAACCAAGCATCGTACCCACGCGCATTTGCTTGCTATAGGCAGTATTATGCATTTTGGAACTGAGCACAGCCATGTATGGGGAAGCGGAATAATAGAAAGTGGTCAACTCCCATCCGATTCCATTCTCAAAAGAATGAAATTTTATGCCGTTCGTGGAGAATCAACGAAACAACTTTTGCAGGAGCGAGGTGTTTCGCTAGGAAATCTGCCACTCGGAGACCCAGCAGTACTTACATCGGATTTCTACTCTCCTAAACGGAGCGATAAGCGGTATAAAGTTGGAATTGTTCCGCACTTTGTCGATTTTGATAATCAGATTTTTGATGAACTAAAAGAGAATCATGACATTCGCATAATTGATGTACGACAACATCCCGAATCATTCATCGATCAACTTTGCTCTTGCGATCATGTAATTTCTTCATCACTTCATGGCCTAATTTTGGCGGACACTTATAACATTCCAAATGCTTGGATTAGGTTTAGTGATAGGGTCATCGGTGGTAATTTTAAGTTTTTGGATTATTACAGCACTACGGATATGGGATTAGATCGTGAACGTCTTAGCCAACTTCAGCCGAAAATTATTAATGACCGGGTAACGCTGAATCAGATTCTTACAAATATCGAAAGTGTTTGTCGTATTAATAAATACATATTTGATAAGAAAAGGTTAATGGACTCTTTCCCCAATGTGTTTATTTAGTTAATATATTGTTGTATTTGCGGCTGGCAACAGATTCTCTAATCATTACCAAAATAATTAGATAGCGAGTAATTTTTACAAATGAAAATTTTAATTACAGGCGGCGCCGGCTTTATAGGCTCTGCGGTTATACGGCATATAATTCAAGAAACACAGCACGAAGTAATCAATGTCGATAAGCTAACTTATGCCGGTAATTTGGAAAATCTAACCTCGGTTGTAGACTCCAGTCGTTATATTTTTGAAAAAGTTGATATTTGTGACCGAGTCAATCTCGATCGTGTGTTTTCTGAATACAAACCAGATGCTGTGATGCATTTGGCGGCAGAAAGCCATGTAGATCGTTCCATTGACGGACCTGCAGCCTTTATTCAAACGAATATCGTTGGTACTTATACATTGCTAGAAGCTGCGAGGAATTACTGGTCTAAGCTGGACACTAAAGAAAAGGAAGATTTTCGATTCCATCACATTTCCACTGACGAAGTGTACGGTGACTTGGAAGATACCGGGGAACTGTTTACCGAATCAACGCCTTATTCACCGAGCTCACCGTATTCTGCAAGTAAGGCTAGTTCAGATCATCTAGTCAGAGCTTGGCATCGAACATACGGATTACCTATTCTCATTACCAACTGCTCTAATAACTATGGACCATATCATTTTCCGGAAAAATTAATTCCACTAATGATTCTAAATGCTCTAGAGGGAAAGCCTCTTCCGGTTTACGGAAAAGGTCATCAGATTAGAGATTGGTTATATGTTGAAGATCATGCGCGTGCATTATTAACGGTTCTCACCCAAGGAAAAGTCAGTGAAACCTATAATATCGGTGGACACAATGAAAAGCAGAACATTTCAGTTGTAAGGACAATCTGCAGTTTGCTGGAAGAATTAACTCCTCAAAAACCGAATGGTGTCGAACGTTTTGAAGACCTAATTACTTATGTAAAAGATCGCCCCGGGCATGACCTTCGATACGCTATTGATGCGACGAAATTAGAAAAAGAACTTAATTGGACGCCCCTTGAAACTTTTGAGTCAGGTTTAAGAAAAACAGTTAAATGGTACTTAGATAATCTTGAGTGGTGTAAGAATGTACAAGACGGTAGTTATCAACGCGAACGTTTAGGAAAAGGTGAGACCACATGAAAGGTATCGTTTTAGCTGGAGGATCTGGCACCCGTTTATATCCGATAACTTTAGGCGTATCTAAGCAGTTATTACCTATTTACGATAAGCCAATGATTTATTACCCACTATCTGTGTTGATGTTGGCAGGAATTAATGAAGTTTTAATAATTTCAACACCTGAAGATTTACCTAACTTTAAAAAGTTACTTAATGACGGGTCACAATTTGGTATCAAATTATCTTACGCTGAGCAACCTAGCCCTGATGGTTTAGCGCAAGCGTTTATTATAGGCGAAGAATTTATCGGTGATGATAGTGTTTGTTTAGTGCTAGGGGATAATATCTTTTATGGTCAAGGTTTTAGTCCAAAACTAAAACATGCCGCTAGTAAAGCAACTGGGGCAACAGTATTTGGGTATCAAGTAAAAGATCCTGAGCGATTTGGCGTAGTTGCGTTTGATGAGAATCATCGTGCTATATCTATTGAAGAAAAGCCTAGAGAGCCGAAATCTAATTTCGCTGTAACCGGACTTTACTTCTATGATAATGATGTGATTCAAATTGCTAAGAGAGTAAAACCATCGCTTCGAGGTGAATTAGAAATTACTAGCGTAAATCAGGCTTATTTAGAGCGTGGCGATTTAAATGTTGAGGTGTTGGGTCGCGGTTTCGCATGGTTAGATACTGGTACTCACGAAAGCCTTTTGGAAGCCGCACAGTTCGTCGAAACAATTGAAAAACGCCAAGGCTACAAAGTAGCCTGCTTAGAGGAGATTGGCTATTTACAAGGCTGGTTAAGCTGGGAGCAGTTACAACAGACAGGAAAAAATCTTGCTAAAAATGGCTATGGTCAATACTTATTGAGCCTAAAACAGCGTATATAAGGAAATAAAATGATACCTGTTACAAAACCTTTCCTGCCGAACCGCGAAAAGCTTGATAAATATATAGATGGCATCTACGAACGAGAGTGGTTGACCAATAACGGCCCGTTAGTACAAGAGTTGACAAAACGTTTAGAAGAGTATTTGGGTGTCGAAAACTTGCTGTTAGTTTCAAATGGCACACTGGCACTTCAGATTGCATATCGCGCATTAGGAATTCATGAGAGTAAAAGCGCTAAGGTTGCTGAAGCAATTACTACACCTTTTACGTTTGTAGCTACAGCCAGCTCGTTAAAGTGGGAGGGTATAGAGCCAATATTTGCAGATATTGACCCGGAAACTTGGTGCCTAAATCCTCAAGGTATCGAACAGAAAATAACTGAGCAAACGGTTGCTATAGTTCCAGTGCACGTTTATGGAAATGCTTGTGACGTAGAGGCTATAGAAGCTCTTGCGAGAAGACAGAATTTAAAGGTTATTTATGATGCTGCTCACGCTTTTGGTGTGAAATACAAAGGGGAAAGCATACTTCGTTGGGGTGACGCAGCAACGTTGAGCTTTCACGCAACAAAGGTGTTCCATAGCATTGAAGGAGGAGCTATTGTCTTCAAGCATCGAGAGGATATGGAGCGTGCAAAGCGGTTGATGAGTTTCGGAATGACGGGGCCTGAGACTATTTCGGATGTTGGTATAAACGCTAAAATGAATGAGTTTCAAGCAGCAATGGGTCTTTGTGTTCTTGATGAAATAGACGAAAATATCAAAGCGCGAGAAAGGCATTGGTATCGATATCAAAATGAGCTTACTTCGAGTGCGATACTGCAACGGCTAAATAACGTAAGTGACTATAATTTTGCATATTTTCCAGTGCTGTTTAGAAGCAAGGAAGAGCTACTACATGTGAGCAGCGGGTTGGCAGATAAGGGAATTATCGCTAGACGGTATTTTTATCCATCTTTGAACGAGTTGGAGATATTCGGGGCTGATTTAACTTTGCCAATATCTTCCGGTATTGCAGAAAGAATTTTGTGTCTACCAATTTATGCTGGACTAGATGCTAATGACGTGAACTCGATAATAGATATTGTTAAACGTTTAACTTCAACTTATAAGGAAATGCAGTGAGTAAAAATAAATCATCATTAACAAATTTCGATGAATGCTCACCGTTTTTCATTTTAGGAAACCCGCGCTCAGGCACTTCAATGTTTCGAATGATGTTGAACAGCCACCCTGAGATGGTCGTGCCGCCAGAATGCGGTTTTTTGGAGTGGTTACATTCTGATTTTTCTGATTTCTCACCAGAGACTAAAGGTTACGAACAGTTTGCTAAAAGCGTATGTGCTTCTAAAAAATTTGAAACTTGGGGGGTTGAGTACTCGCAATTGTTAGAGACTTTGGTCGAGTATTCTCCTCAGAATTATCGCGAGTTGTGTCTGTGCGTTTATCTGTCGTATGCGAAAAAAATTGGGAAAAGAGCTATTCGTGTTGGTGATAAAAATAATTATTACATGAAGCGATTAAATGTTTTGGACGATAGATTCCCTCTGTCGAAAAAGGTTTTCATCTTACGAGATGGACGAGACGTGGCATGCTCCTATTTAAAACTAAATGAAGTTAAAACGACTTCCGAATATTATCCAAATCTGTCATCAAATATTCGAGAAATTGCTGAAGAATGGCGGGTAAATGCCGAATCAGCAGCCGCTTACGAAAAATCAGGTGCCCTTGTTGTCAAGTATGAAGATTTATTGTCGCAAGCGGATGTGGTTCTCAAAGAAGTGTGTTCTTACCTATCAATTTATTATTCGGAAAGCATGTTGGATTTTGCGCAAAACAATGATGAACCAGTCAGCTTTTTGCAGTGGAAAGGAAAGACCACTTTGGACATTCAATCTGATAATAAAGGGAATTATAAGACGATATTATCGGATACCGAGTGTGCTGAGTTTGAGGATGTTGCTGGTCAAATGCTCAAATTTCATGGATATATGTCGTGAAAAATCAAAGTAGCCAATGAACCTTTCTCAAAAAACCACAAGTGGAATTATTTGGAACTTTTTCGAGCAATTTGCTCGAAGAGGTTTTGGAGTTCTAGTTACGCTCGTACTTGCTTATTTTCTAACGCCGGAAGATTATGGTCTAGTAGCAATGATGGCGGTGTTTCTGGCATTAGGTTCTTCGTTAATGCAATCGGGCTTCAGCCAGGCATTAATAAGAATGCCTGATGTCACTCAGACAGATTACAACACAGCATTTTTTGCCAACATTGTGCTCGGTATTGTTGCTTATGCATTATTATTTTTAATCGCACCTTTAATTTCCGTTTTTTATGAAGAGCCACAATTAACTTTACTCATTCGAGTAGCGTCCTTATCGATTGTGATTAGCTCATTTCAAGTGGTTCAACAAGCTAGTTTAAGTCGTGAATTGAACTTTAAAGCTCAAGTGAAGGCTGTATTGCCTGCCAGTATCATTTCTGGTGTTATTGCTGTTTGGTTTGCCTACTTAGATTTTGGAGTCTGGGCTCTTGTAGGGCAAATGATATTGGCTTCGCTTTTACAGACATTGTTTCTATGGTTGGTTCAAGGCTGGCGCCCTACGAAAGATTTTTCGCTACCCGCGTTAAAAGATATGTATAGTTTTGGATACAAGCTTTTTCTTTCCGGAGTTCTGGATACTATTTTTCAAAATTTATATGTAGTCGTCATTGCTAAAATATTCTCCGCACCCATTGCAGGCCTTTATTTTTTTGCTAATCAAATAAAGCAAATTGTTATTGCGCAACTCGTTTCATCAGTACAAGCGGTAACTTATCCAGCGTTGTCCAAACTCAATACGGATGATGAAATCTTACGTCGTGGTTATAGTCGAGTCATCCGCGCCATAACGTTTATCGTTTTCCCAGCTTTAGCTTTTCTGGCTGTACTAGCCGAACCTATATTTTCTATCTTCTTACCTGACAAGTGGTTTGCAGCTGCATCTTATCTACAATTAATGTGTTTGGCGTCATTTTTGATACCAGTTCATTCGGTAAACCTGAATATATTGAAAGTCAAAGGTAGGTCAGATTTATTCTTGCTTTTAGAAGTACTAAAGAAAACCGTCGCAATAGTAATCATGGCGATCAGTCTTCAAGGGGGAATCTATGGGTTATTGGTGGGTCAGATTATTACTTCGGTGATTGTGTTCATTCCGAATAGTTATTTTTCAAAAAAGTTAATTGGCTATGGTGTATATAGCCAGTTGGGGGACTTTGGCTTTTATGGCTTTTCAGCTGCTGCTGTATCAGTGAGTACCTTGTTACTTAGTAATTATTATAATGTTGGAGATTTCACCCTGATTTTAATAGGTCTTCCAACCATGATAGTTCTGTATTTTGGGGCTTGTTTCCTATTTAAGAAAAGTGATTTGACGATGATGGCTCAACTGTTGAAACCGTCGAAACGAAATTAAGCCGTGGCTTTCGTAAAATTTTCCATGAGGCCTAATTTGACTGATAGTCACACAGATCATAATAGAATGAGAGTTGAATGAGTAAAAGCGAATCTAAAGATGTCGATATTAAGTGCGTCGATACCCCGAAGCTAATTACGGATCAGTATTGGATTACTAATGACGCTCCGCCACTTGTAACGATTTCATGTACGACATTTAATCAAAAGCATTTTATTGGGAAATGCATCGAGAGCTTTTTGAGTCAGAAAACAACGTTTAAGATTGAGATTCTCATCTATGATGACGCCTCTGATGATGGCACATCTGAAATCGTACGCCAGTATCAAGAACGTTTTCCTACTTTGATTAAGACGTTCATTCAAGAAGAAAACCAATTCTCACAGGGGCGTAACGTAAATATAGCCAATTTTAGTTCAGCCCAAGGCAAATTTATTGCGCTATGCCACGGCGATGATTACTGGTGCTCAGCTGATAAGTTGCAAAGTCAGGTTGAAGCGATGAACAAATTCGATGTTGACATATCTGGTCATGCTGCCATCAAAGTAGACGTGAATGATCGTATTCTAGATGGCTTGACTGGTTATCAGGTAAACAAAGTCAAGTACTTTTCTTTTAGGAGTTTAATCGAGAACAATGGGAACATGTTACCATTTGGCTCAATTATGATTACTGAAAAAGCTAAATCTCGAATGCTTGAATATATGCCACCAGTCACTTTTCATACCGGTATTCAAATGCTTGGTGCTTTAGATAAAGGGTTAATCGTACTTCCTGATGTTTTGAGCGCGTACAGAATTGACGTACCAGGCTCTACTACAGAGATTCTACTAAAAGATATCAAACGCGTGGAAAATACAACATTAAGGCGTGTTACAAGTTTTAAGTTCCTCCGAAAACTTTCCAATAGAAGTTATATGAGCGCATTTAATAAGTTGCTAGCCAAACAGGTTTTACAAGGGAAGCAATTAAGGATTAGTTCTCGGCTTATTGTTTTGCGGGCAGTTCTAGAAAATGAGTCGATCGCAAGTAGGGTAGAAATTATTATTTTGTTAGTGGCGCACTCTTTTAAAAAAATCGCTAGGTTAATTGTGCGATGAAATGGTACGTCATCCGCACCAAGCCGCGGCAAGAACAACGCGCATTGGTGAACCTTGAGAATCAAGATATAGAGGCCTATTTGCCGCAAATTACGGTTGGCAAAGTACGCCGGGGTAAGCGTGTGCCGGTAACCGAAGCGTTGTTTCCTGGCTATATCTTTGCGCAGTTGGATGACTTTGCTGGTCGCTTCCATAAAATCCGTAGCACTTTTGGCGTACAGAAATTGTTATTGTTTGGTGATAAGCCTGCGACAGTTCCTGACGCACTAATTGACGAATTAAAAACGCTTGAACATGATCCAATCACGCAAACAACAGCAGAACACCAGGCATCACCTCAAGTTGGCGATCAAGTAGAAATAGCCAACGGTCCGTTTGCTGGGTTTATCGCGAAGATCATTGATTTAGATGGAGATTCTCGTTGTATTGTTCTGCTCGATTGGTTACAAAAAGACGTACAAGCCTCGTTTTCGTATACTGAATTGAAAAAAATTTAACCTCACTTTAAGTAATAAATGTTTATATTTTACACAAAGAATACTCCCCGCAACCCCGCATCATATAAGCCATTCACATAAATTTAATTTTATTTTGCAGTTGTAAAAATTTAATTAAAATGCTCCAATATCGATAATATAAATACAACAATTGAAAGCGCTAAATAGCAGAATAAAACGAGAGTTTGCGCAAGGAGCAAAGTGGGAGCTGTAACCTAAGGGCGGTAGCGTGTCTGAAGGCCACCCAAGGCACTGCATAAATATCACACAATTCCGTTGCTAATTTTCTCCGGCCTGCTATTCTTTCATCAGCATTTAAATTCATTTAGGGACAACAACACATGACAAAATTGACTTCGTCTTTCGTTGCATTAACTGCAGCCGTTGCTTTCGCAGCAACACCTATGGCATTAGCGAACCCTGAGCCAGCACCGAAACCGGTTCAGGCTTCAGCTGCAGCACCACAAGCAGGTGCCGCTGCAGGTGGCGCAGCCGCTGGTGGCGCAATTGGTGGTATGACCATCGCTGCCGTTGCTGCAGTCGCAGTGACCGTTGGTGTTGTTGCTACCGTCGCAACCAATGACGACGACGAAACCCCAACCACGGTGACGAACAACTAAACTGTGATAAAGCAATTCAAAACGGCCACTTCTTTAAGTGGCCTTTTTTATGGTTGTTTGGCGGTAGCGGCTATAACCACTCTTTCAGGTTGTAGCTTAATGCGTTCAACCCAGGTGCTGGATGAATCTGCCAGTGCTGCCTCGCAAAGTTTGTACTATGCAATTGCGGGTCAACCTGACGTTGAACTGACCGAACAGGAAATTGCCGATCTGCCATACGCGGCCAACTATGTGGAATTTGATGATCAAGCGCGTGCGCTGATTGTACTTGGTTATGACGATAATCATTCGCTGCAATGGGTATCGGCAAACAATGAAGTGCTTACCACCAGTTTCGCTGGGCGAGTCATTCGCACCGATAGCTTACTGAGTAATCTTGAACACGTTGCTGATTCTGAAACAGACCCACTGCACTGCATTCAGTTTGCACCATCGCTTGCGCAAGCACAGCGGTGTAACAACACGTGGCGGCGTACAATTACTACCGAGCACAATGGGCAATTCAGTCAGTGGTTGGTAGATACCATATTTCAAGTTGAAGAAACGCAAGCGAATCGTATCGTTCGTGAGTATGGCGCCGCAGAGCTCTTGTCGGCGAGCGCTGATACGAGAGAGCCAACGACGATTTCAATTTCCAATACCTTTGAATATGCAAAGTATAACGACACCTTTCGGCCGGTAGAGTTAACCCAATGGATTAGTCCTGAGTTGGGTATGTTGCAGCAGCAAGAGGTCAAGGTATATGGTGAATACCTGTCAAATGACGGTAAAAACCTGTCAAAAGACAGGTTTTTGCAAGATCAGCTATTCAGCCAGCCACCGCAACTCACAAATCAGCAGATGTGGGTGCGCATTGAACGTAGCAATGGCACCAAAGTGGATATCGTCACCGATGATGAGCCGCGCATGAGTCAGTTACTTGATGCCGTGCCAACAGCGCAATCGGTGATGTGGCCGCAAACAAAGATCAGCAGCCCGGCACTGAAACAACAATTTGAAGCGCGTAAGCAAGGTATGTATGTGCGCTTAAAAATGCTCGCGCAAACATACCGATATGATGGCGAAGCTGAGCTTGCGTCAAAATCTGGCGCACTAGCTGATGACTTTTTGACCTGGCCTTTAAAGCCAAGTTACGTCACTGATTTTTCACGCGCGAAGGCGCGACAGGATTTGTCGCAGAACCCGCTTCTAAACCATGCGCAGGTTGGCGAGCATCGCTTAAACAATGAGCCGCATTACACCATTACTCTAAGCGCACACTATAACCAAAAGCAGTTGCCGGCCTTACCAATTGCTGATTATGAATTGCCGAAAGGCTTTCGTGATGTGAATCAGCAATTACGATTGTTTATGCAATACTGGCACTTTACTGAAGCAGCAGGGCAGCACTAGATGGCATTAACCAGCTCAGCTTTGGTGATATTAGCAAGTAGTGCTTGGCAACCCGTTAGCTTTCAGCCTGAAACAGTTAACCAGAGTGACTTCGGTGGCGTGGGGTTAATGCAGACACCAACCGCTCGTATGCATGATGAAGGTGAATTTTCGCTAAATTACGTAGATAACGAACAATTTCGTCGCATGTCGGTAAGCTTGCAGGTGTTTCCATGGTTGGAAGCGACGGCGCGATATACAGATGAGCGTGAACAGATATGGGGTGGTGGTGTCGAATTTAGCAATAATCAAACTTATAAAGATAAAGGGTTTGATGCAAAATTTAGGTTGTTACAAGAGAGTGAGTACTTACCGCAGGTTTCGCTAGGTATGCGTGACATGGGCGGTACCGGTTTATATGCTGCGGAATACGTCGTTGCAAGTAAACGCCTTGGTGATTTTGATATGAGCCTAGGAATGGGATGGGGATATTTAGGCCGGCGCGACAATATTTCCAATCCATTTTGTGAAATAGTTGATAAGTTTTGCGAGCGTCCTGTCCATGTAGACGCTGGCGGCGGTGACTTCGAAATCAAAGAAATGTTTCGCGGTCCGGCAGCTATGTTTGGTGGCCTACAATATCAAACACCGTGGCCACAACTTCAATTGATGGCAGAATACGACTCGAATGATTACGGTCAAGATCGCGTCGAAACGCCCATTCAAGTCGACAGCCCATGGAACTTCGGTGCGAACTACGCGGTATCTGAATACCTGAACTTAAAACTCAGTTATCAACGTGGTAACACGCTTATGTTTGGGGCAACCTTCCATTTCAATTTGGCGACGATTAGCCAAGCCAAGTACGAGCCAGCGCCACAAAAGGTCGGTTACAGCGAAACGCGCGAACTCAGCCAAGTTGATTACGAACGATTAAGCCAAGATTTACTGCGCGAAGCTGGCTATAAAGTGCATGCGGTTGAGGCAAATAAAACCCAACAACGCGTAACGCTCTACACCACACAAACGCGGTACCGCAATAGCGAGCAGGCCGCCGAAAAAGCTGCGCGTATTCTCGCTAATAATTTGCCTGAAAATGTCACGCGTTACGAGTTGGCGCAAACCGATAACGGCTTGGCATTAACTCAACACAACGTTGATGCCATACGGTTCAAACAAGCGGCTCGAGGCGAGCGGTTCTTCGCAACCACTGAGCAAGCGCTCAACGAATCAGATGTCCGATATAGTTCAGTTGACTCAACTAAACGTCTGTACAACCGCGAAGCGGCAACATCAAAGCAAGACAAATGGAAGTTCGCCGTACGCCCCGATTTAGATCAAGCGTTTGGTAACCCAGAAACCTTTTACCTATATCAATTGAGTTTATTTGGTACCGCCGATTGGCAACCCAGCGCCAATTTCAGCATCAATAGCTCGGTGGGCTTAAACCTCATCAATAACTACGATGAGTTTAACTTTTTAGTGGATAACCTCGATACGCCGTTACCCCGTGTTCGTACCCGTATTCGTGAGTACTCGGTTGCGAACGACATCTGGTTGCAAAACCTACAAGCAACCTACACACATCAATTTAGCCGTAACTGGTATGGGTTAGCCTACGGTGGTTATTTAGAGCGCATGTTCGCAGGTGTTGGTGGTGAAATTTTGTATCGTCCGCATAATAGCGATATCGCTTTTGGATTCGATCTAAATTACGTGAAACAACGCGAGCCAGATAGTTACACGGCCTTAGAAGATTACGATGTGCTGACTGGTCACGCCGCTATGTATTGGCAACTGCCATTTATCGATGACACCTTGCTCACGTTAAAAGTTGGGCGTTTCTTAGCGGGTGATGAGGGCGTACAAGTCAACTTCGCCCATGAGTTTGATTCAGGCGTGATTGCTGGCGCCTATGCCGCATTTACTAATGTTAGCTCGGAAGATTACGGTGAAGGCGGTTTCACAAAAGGCTTTTACTTAAACATTCCATTTGATTTATTCTTTGTAAAACATACAAAAATGCGTGGTACCGTGGGTTGGAACCCAATCACCCGTGACGGCGGCCAAATGCTCAACCGCAGCCGCCAACTCTACCCCATGACGGACGGTCGATAAAAATAATGAAATCAAAATTAATAACAGTATTCACAGCCTCACTTTTAGCAACATCCTGCGCTTTCGCCCCAGGTAGCCACATTCCGCAGGCAGACAGAACTCTATTCGACGATGAAACGCGTCAAGTTGAATATGATGAATTTAGCCAAGCTGACCTAGAGAAACTTGTTCGCACTTACAGTATTTCGCCAATGTTACTGGCAGAACTTAATCAACCTCAGCCAAAACCTGAATTCAATGATCGTCTGCAAGAGCAGCTAGACAACTACGACTATGCAGTAGGTAAGGGCGACGTTCTAATGATAACCGTATGGAACCATCCAGAACTAACAATTCCGGCTGGCTCACAACGACGCGCTGAAGAGTCAGGAAACTGGGTACATAATGACGGCACAATTTTTTATCCATATATTGGCAAAGTTAAAGTTGAAGGACTCCGCGTAACCGAAATTCGCGACATTATTGCATTTCGCTTAGCGAAATATATTGAAAGTCCGCAAGTTGATGTCAGTGTAGCCGCGTTTAGAAGCCAACGTATTTACGTGACTGGGGAGGTGAAAACGCCAGGCGTTGTTCCAGTAACAAATTTACCTATGACGCTTATTGAAGCGGTTAACAAATCAGGCGGTTTAACTGAAAACGCTGACTGGAACCGAGTGATTTTGACGCGCAATGATCAAGATTTGGTTTTTAATCTCCGCGAGCTTTATCAGCAAGGTAACACGCATCAAAACATATTACTCAAGCCGAACGATATCGTTCACATTGCGCGAAATGACGAAAACAAAGTATTCGTTTTAGGCGAAGTTCGTCGTCCGCAAACGCAGGTGATGAGCTTAAACGGTATGACTTTGGCTGAAGCGTTAGCAAATGCAGGCGGTATCTATGAGATGGCGGCTGACCCTACCGGTATTTTCGTTATTCGTGAAGCTGATGCAGCGACAGGTCGTGTCGCAGATCTATATCAGCTCAATATGAAAAACGCCACTGCTTTGGTTTTAGCTGAGCAGTTTAAATTAAAAGAACGAGACATTATTTATGTCACTGCAGCACCAGTTGCTCGCTGGAACCGTTTAATAAGCCAAATTCTGCCAACCGTTACCGGCATTTACCAAGTTGGCCGCGCGCGCGATGAGCTAAGCCAGTAGCCCGGCGTTCCACGCCGGGTAGTGCAAAGCGCAGTTAATATCTGAGGTTTATAAATTTGTTCAATAAAATACTCGTCGTATGTCTAGGTAACATTTGCCGCAGCCCAACAGCCCAGTTTATGCTGCAACAGCACTTGCCGAATAGAACGGTGCATAGTGCAGGCATCACAGCCATGAGGCATAGTGACGGCAGAGGTTGGGATATGGATCAAACAGCTCGCATTATTGCAAAAAAAAACGGCATTAGCTTTCCTAAACATGAAGCGCAACAGCTAACGCGTGAACTAATTGGCCACTACGATTTAATTTTAGTGATGGAAAATAATCACCGAAGTCATATTGCAAGCCGTTATCCAGAGGCTCATGCCAAAACCATGCTACTAGGACAATGGATAGAAGACGGCGGAAAGGAAATTCCTGACCCCTACCAAAAAAGCGACGAAGTGTACGAACACGTATTCAAGCTTATCGAACAAGCGACCGAGACTTGGATCCAAAAATTGTAGCCCGTGGCTCTACCACAGGTAGCGCAAAGCGCTGTTATTCTATGTTTTCACGAATAACTAATAACTAATAACGATCAACGAATTTAAGGTATTCTCGAATGCAACAAAATGCGCCATCCCCAGCCCATCAACGCCATGATGATGACGAAATTGATCTCGGGCGTTTATTTGGCCTGCTGATTGATCATAAATGGCTGATTGTCAGCATTACTGCTGTGTTTATGGCTATTGGTGTGGTTTATGCAATGCTATCAACGCCAATATACCAAGCTGATGCTTTGCTGCAAGTAGAGAAAAAATCGTCAGGCATTCCAGCGCTTGGCGACATGGGCGATATGTTTGTGTCAGATAGCAGCGCCGCGACCGAAATTGAAATCATGAAATCACGGATGGTGATTGGCACCGTAGTTGATCAATTAAAGTTAACGACTAGCGTGAGGCCGAACTATTTACCATTCATTGGTGAGTTCTTGGCCAGACGCTCGATCGAGAAGGATCAAGTTTTCATCGAGCAATTCAATACCCCCTCAGACCAAGTTGGCAAATCACTTAGGTTAACGATTGAAGGCAAAGTGTTCAGCTTGTTTGGGGCCGATGATAACCAAATTCTAACGGGGGTTATTGGCTCGCCAGCTGAAGTAGGTGATTGGCTGTTGCATATTGCTGATGCAGTAACGGCGAACACTAATGAATTTATCTTGGTAAAACGTACCCGTTTAAGCGCCATTAACTCGGTTAACTCAGCATTATCAATTAGTGAGCGTGGAAAGCAAACCGGTATTTTGAGTGCCAGCCTACAACATGCGGACCGAAATTACGCAGTAAATGTATTAAATGCGGTCGCTAGTGAATACATGCTCCAGAATATTCGCCGAAACGCTGCTGAAGCGCAGAACAGTATCGACTTTCTCGAACAACAACTTCCAGAGTTACGCAACAATTTAAGTTCTGCAGAAGATCAGTTAAATAACTACCGAACGCAAAGTCAGTCAGTTGATTTATCAATAGAAACAAGTAGTTTACTGAATCAAGTGGTTGAGTTAGAAAAGCGGATAAATGAGATTACTCTAAAAGAAGCCGATATGTCGCGCTTGTACACTCGAGAGCACCCCGTTTACAAGTCGTTGCTAGAGCAAAAAGCAAACTTAGAAGCTGACCGAGCCAAGCTAAACGAGCGAGTTCAAGAGTTACCAGAAACACAACAGCAAGTGTTACGCTATACTCGTGATGTTCAGGTAAGTCAAGAGATATACATCCAACTTCTTAACCGCATGCAAGAACTAAATGTCCTTAAAGCTGGTACGGTAGGCAACGTGCGTATTCTTGATGACGCTGTAGTAAACCCCTCTCCAATAGCACCCAAGAAGTCACTGATTATCTTGCTAGCTACTATGATGGGCGGCATGTTAGCGGTTGGTGTTGTGTTTATAAAAGCGATGCTGAATCGTGGTGTTGAAAACGCCGAAGCGTTGGAAGATGAAGGCATAACCGTTTATGCGTCTGTTCCAAAATCGGATGTACAGGAAGCCTTTAATGAAAAGTTGATTAGGGCGGCGAAAAAGGGCAAAACACAACATTTGAAAGCGAATTTATTAGCCAAAGAAGACCCGACCGATTTAGCTATTGAATCACTACGAGGCTTACGTACGAGCTTACATTTCGCCATGTTAGAAGCGAGCAATAATATTATTATGATTTCGGGTCCAAGCCCCGGCGTAGGTAAAAGCTTTGTGACTGGTAACTTAGCTGCTGTATTAGCCCAAGGCGGTGCCCGAGTGTTGCTTGTCGATGGCGATATTCGGCGTGGCTATCTGCATAATATGATTAGCGCCAACAATGATAAAGGCTTGGCCGACTTACTGGTAGGTTTCCGATGACTATGATTTATATATCCAATCTAACTCTATTGAAAATCTGGATTTCTTGCCACGGGGCACTGCGGCACCAAACCCAGCTGAGCTGTTGATGCATGAGCGGATGAAAGACTTCATGAAACGAGCTTCGAAAGATTACGATTACGTATTGATTGATACGCCACCTATTTTAGCGGTAACTGACGCGGCTATTGTGGGGCGCTATGCAGGCACTACATTGTTAGTCGCTCGATTCGGCAGGACACCAGCGAAAGAAATGGCTCACACGGTGAAGCGTTTTGAGCAAAACGGTGTGGAAGTCAAAGGCGCCATATTGAATAGCGTAGAGCGTACAGCGAATTCGTATTATGGATACGGTTATAACTATCATTATGGTTACGCCTATAAAAGTGATTGATTCGTCGTTTCACGATTCCTGAATTCAGATAATAACCGCGACACTCATGGGAAGGACAAGGTCGGAAAGGTGGTCAGCTACCGAAATGTGGTGCGCTTACTTTTCGACCAAAAAAGTGAGTTCAAACATGAGTTATCGGCAGCTGACCGAGGGACAACGATACCAGATTTCGTTTCTTCTCTCACAGGAATTTTCTCTTATAGAAATAGCAAAAAAATTGGGGTTGCGCCTTCGACCATTAGCCGAGAGTTACGGCCTAACTCACTTAAATTAGGCTTGTATGAACCTGATTTAGCATACGAACAAGCAATAGCTCGTCGTAAGAAAAAACACAGCGAATTTCGGAACAAACAGAAATAGCTGCGCTACAAATGCTCTCGCATGACTGGAGTCCTGAACAAATCTCAGCGATTTGTAAGCGCATTAGGATGTTAGTAAGCCACGAGTGGATTTACAAACTGGTTCTGACTAAATATGAAAATGGTGGCAAGCTTTATAAGCATTTGCGACATCAGTTAAAAACGTATCGAAAACGATACCAGAAGCCCAAAGGCCGCAATCCTGGGGCGTTGCTCGATACACGACAGGGCAGCGATAGTCGAAACCAGAAAGCGTTACGTCGACTGGGAAGTCGACACGGTCATTGGCAAACGAGGTACTGGTGCAAATGTCACGGTGCTTGAACGAAAGAGTCGTTTTTATCTGACGAAAAAAATCGCAACGAAGTTAGCCAGCGATACTGCTGATGCGGTCATAGCGATGCTTGTGCCAGTTAGCGCACTGGTTCATACAATTACGGCGAATAACAGCCGGGCATGAACGCATTGCAAACGAACTGGGTGCTGATGTTTATTGTGCCGACCCGTATGCCTCGTGGCAGCGTGGCGCAAATGAAAATGCTAACGGATTATTCCGACAGTATGTTCCAAAAGGAACGGACTTAAGAACCGTAACCGAAGTCAACGTTGAGAGGGCACAAAAGCTTTTTAATCTTAGACCTAAAAATTGCCTCAGATTTAATCAGCCAGAACGAATTTTTAAAGAGCAATTGCAACACACTATGAGCGGGTGCTGCAGTTAATAGTTGAATTCAGCATTAGCATTTTCGAGTAGGTATACCTCTCCATTTTCAAGAAGCTCGAATAATTAAGTGAATCATTATTTACGTACGGCTACGAGGGGGCTAGCGAATTAGTGATGATCCAATTCATGATAAGCTTGTACAGAGACTACTTTAGTTTATGAGTTTGTATTGGTTCTTAACATGACTAGTTTCAATTATTAAAGAATTACTTATGGAATTTTCGTATCAGTGGAACTTAAAGATTATAAAAATATAGTGAGCTCACAACTGCCGTCGGAAGAAGAGATAATTGCGTCTTGGGGAGACACTGTTGATAACCCGATTGTAACAATTTCCTGTACTACATTTAACCAAGAAGCATATATCGAAGACGCTATCATAAGCTTTTTAAGACAGAAAACAGAGTTTCCCTATGAAATTCTAGTGCACGATGATGCATCTACGGACAAAACCAAGGAAATTATACTTAGGTACGAGCTTTTGTATCCGAAAATAGTAAAGCCATTATATCAAAGCGTGAACCAGTACTCGCAGGGCAAGAAGCCTAGCCTGATTAATTTGAAGCGTGCGAATGGAAAGTATATTGCTCTGTGTGAGGGGGATGATTTTTGGGTAGATTCGAATAAGCTCTCAATCCAGGTAAACGTTCTAGAGAGAAACATGGACATAGATCTATGTTTTACTGAGGCTCTATGTGGCAAAAGTTTCGATGATGGAATAATTTTCACTAGACTGAATCCTATAACAGATAGCAGAGTTTCATTTGAAAACGTATTAACCGCTGATGGAGGATTGATGCCTACAGCATCATTAATGTTTCGTAGAAGTAAAACTAAGCTTATTGAGCAGGTTACGGAAGGAAACCCTCCGGTCGTAGATTATTTTCTACAAGTTGCAACATCTTTTCCAAATGGTGCGATTTTTATCCCTCAGGTTACATGTTTTTACCGAGTTAATTCGATTGGAAGTTGGTCGGTAAGGTCAAAGCATGAAGGTTTGGACGAAACCTTTAAAAATTTAGTTAGTTATATTTCATGCGTGGTAGCTTTTAAGGATAAACTTGGTTTGGAAGATGATTTTGACGATCTACTTAACATCAAAGTACTCAGTAGAATTGACAAGGCAGCTAGAAAAGCATTTATCATGGGAAGCTTTTGTACTTTCAAACGAATTTTAAAATTGCGTATTGGTGGATATCCTAACATAAAATTTCAGTTGATATTTTTGCGTGGCGTATCAAATAGTAAATTTTTATTTGATATGGCTAGGTTCGCGTATCGGATCAGGAGAGGATTATACATTCTTGTCATACGTAGGCATTCTAGATAAATTGCGACCGTCGAGGAGATAGATAAGGTGATTTTGTCTCAGTTAGCCAAGCGAGTTTTCTAACTCTGTATTAGTTAAGAATGTGAGCGGAGGATAACAAACATATACCGGTTCTTGTCTTTTGGTTAGTCGCTATTCAATTAATTTAGATTCAGAATAAAATTGGACATGAAATGCGGAGTGAATTTTGGTTTGTCGACAATGGATTAGTGGGTGCGAAAAAAGGATCCAAAATCTAGCGCGGAGATTATCAAGACTGCATGAATCGCGAAGAATACTATAGAAATAAAAAACTTAAGTTTGATGACTATATCTTACTTGCTTATCGTTCGTCTTTCTCAATACTCTAGTTAGATTTTAGGTTTTGAATAGCGCGGCGAAAATTGACCCATGTCAGGTATGGGAATAAATAAACAGCGCACTCGACCATGATATTCTGAAGCTTAACTTCGGTTTTAAACTTAGCATGAACTTTTAGGGAAATAAATTGTGTCGATAGCGATATCGTTTCAAATTCGGGCGTCAAATTTATTTTGATACAATATTTGGTTCCATCTAATTTCATTTAAAATATTCATGAATAAATACATTTTTATTGGAAGCTCAAGCTTTCCTGGTTCATCTTCCGGAATCTCCCAATCAGTATATGCACAAATTAAGGCACTTCATAATGCGGGATACTCAGTTGTTTGTTTTACACCTACAACAGGAAAAATCAGTATAGAGAAAATAGTAAAATCGTTATCAATACTTCACTACCATGGGGTTGAATCCGATTCTTTAGAAGAGCTTAAATTAATGGTTGAGCTCTATAATAAATATTGTCCTGAGATGATCATAAACAATGATAATCCATACCTAAGTAATCTTATGCAGTTTGCCGAATGCGCAAAATTGAGCATTTGTCACATGAATAAGACAACTATAAATAGCTTAGCAGTCTACGATGGGGCGTCCGCTCATCGGGTCGGAGCAATTAGTCACTATATGTTATCAGATTTGCGTAGGAAGTTAGATGTTAAGGAAAAAGTAGCTTTTGTTCCAAACATTTTTATTCCACCCGTCGATGAACAGAGTGCAGATCTAGTTCTCGACGAGGGTTTAGTATCTGGAGATAAGCTTAGAATACTTTATTCTGGCGGAAGTAATTCCAACAAGGGTATTAGTTATGTGCGAGATTTGCTTAAGAGCGTCGAAAATTCTCCCATGTCAAAATCTATACAAGTTGATTTGTTTGGTCGATATAATCAAGCTGACATAGCATTCTTGAAAAGCTTTGAAAATGTAGACATATCCATACATGGTTTAACTTCAAGTGATATCCTTTATAGATATTTACAAAAGACTGACTATCTTTTATTTCCTTCATTAAACGAAGGATTACCAATGACTATTTTAGAAGCTCTCTCGGCTAAAACAGCAATTCTGAGTATAGATGGAGTCGGAGGAGTATGTGATTTGGTGCTTAATGGATTTAATGGAATTTGTGTTGATAAAAATAACTGGGTAGATATGTCAATGTCTTACATTAATCTCGCACTGAGAGCGCCGGAAAAGTTGATGCGACTAAAGATTAATAGCTATTCAATTTTCGTTGAAGGCTTTAGTCAATTTCAGTTTGTTTGCGAGATCAAAGAAATGATCGAATCATGTGTTAAAAAGAAAAATTACATTGATCTTTTTGAGCGCAATGCAAACAAAGATATACGCTTGGACCTTATAAGTTGGCATCGAGTTCCCAAGGGACATATCAGATACTATAAGCTTCTAGGCGTTAAGCAACGATTTGGCCGATTGCCGAAGAAGGCGTATGTAATCTAATCCTGAATTCAAAATATAATCGCAATATTTCGATGACTGATCGCCTTTCTGAACTATCTCTTCTGCGGGTGTTGCAGTTAATAGTTGAATTTAGCATTCGTAAACTAAATCAAGGATTATTGGAATTAGAATCATGAGGATATTAGGTAATCCAGTTATTTTGATTTTTGTATCAGCATGGGTCTATTTCATCGTTGGTAGTTTGAGGCCGCAATCATTCTTAATGAGTGATACTGCTTTTGTTTTCATTCTGATTATATCCCAATCTTTTTTATTTGTGATTTTTTCAAAAGGAATACTTAACCAAACGTATTGGGTTTTTAGTTTACTTTTTTTTGGCGTTACCCCGATTATAGAAATTGAGAGTAATGTGAGGAGCTATGTGGGGATGCCACCATTAAGTGACTTTGACTTCATAATTGCTGGTTTCTACATATTTATTTTCAATTTCATCTATGCTGTGTCATATTTTTACTATGTTTTTAAGAAACCAATTTTTTTTCCAAATAGAAATATTAATAGTCAAGTTTTATGCGAAAAAAAACGAAGAAGAGAGAGTGTGTTTTTTCTGTATGCACTTCTAATTTCTTTAATCTGTTTTTTTATCGTCTGGGAAGATGTAGGTGGCAGTATATTAGCGTTGATTTTTAGAGGTGGTGAATTTAGTCAGTTTGCGAATGAGTGGGGTCCAATAAAATTAATTGTTCAAAGGCTCATCAGACCGATTCCTATTATTTTCTTTTTAATGTTTGTGTTGGTTTATGGACTTCGGAGTAAATTTAAATTAATTTTGCTATTTACAATTTGCATTCTAGTAGCCTTCCCAACATCACTTCCTAGGTTTGTTGCCGCAGCTTTATATATACCATTATTATTTGTTTTTTTTCCATCCTTATCTAAAGGGTTTAACTATTTTTATTTTTTGATTTTTTCTATATTGTTTCTGTTTCCGACATTAAACTCCTTTCGTCGTTATAATGAATTTCGCGATATTGGTTTTGTCAAGATGGCGGACTTGTCTTTTTTTACTGCGGGGCATTTTGATTCATTTCAAACCTTTGCACAAGTGGTTGCAAATAGTATAATTTCTTACGGGGAACAATTTGTTTTAGTGTTTTTGTTTTGGGTTCCGAGAACTTATTGGGAGGGAAAGCCACTTAGCACTGGCATAGTTATTGCCGAAGAAAGTGGTGCTTTTTTCACGAACATCAGTGCTAATATCTATGCTGAAGGATGGATAAACTTCGGATTTCTTGGCGCTGTATTTTTCGCTGTTATTATTGGATGGTTTAATGGTAGGCTCGATAAAGTGTTTGGTTTTTGGATTTCCAACTTTAAACTTAATAATCTCAGTTTAGAAATTAGGATGTTTATTTTACTATACTTTATACTTAGTCCGATGCTTTTTATTACCCTTAGGGGCGATTTAGTCACTGGAGTTTCTAATACCGCTGGGATGGTTGGCGCTTGGTTTCTAGTCTACCGTGTAGTTAGATTTTTGGGTTTGAAGACCAAATAGAGATGGTTCAATGCTTAAGTTTTGTGCATTGTTGAGTAGCAATCGTATTTTAATCCCTGAATTCAGATAATAATCACAACACTCATGGGAAGGGCTGGGTCGGAAAGATGGTTTGCTACCGAAATGTAGTGTGCTTACTTTTCGAGCAAAAAAGTGAGTTCCAACATAAGTTATCGACAGCTCACCTAGGGACTGGCAACAACGGGGGAAAACAGAGCCACTTTTGTCCTAAACACAACGGAGTAAAAGTGCTCCACCCTTAGCTAATTTTATACTTCAGACGCCGGCTACAAAGTGATCCATAAAAGTGCTTACTCAGCGTCAATTATCTTGGCCGGTTTGCGGTTTATCCGAAAAGCATCGGAATAAAACTGCTCAACGTTAATGGCCATTTTTGTGCAAAACAACGGTATTTAACTGATCAATTGCTGCATTTAGGCATCAACAAGTACTTCTTTGCTTGTTTCGACGGCAGGTATTATTCCTGCAGCTTTTTTGCCCTTTAATCGGAAGCTCTCACCACTAATTTGCACAATGTGCGAATAATGGTGCAGTAGCCAGTCTAATAATGCCGCTGTACAGGTTGTGTCATCGGCAAATGCATTCTTCGACCATTGTGAAAATGGCGAGTTGCTAGTGACGATGACACTAGCTTGCTAATATCGCTTGGGGATAACGTTAAAGAACAGGTTCGCTTCATCGCAGCATAACCTATCTCATCAATAATGAGCAGCTTTGGCGCAATTATACACCGTGCGTTAAATACTGCTCAAGTCGGCCTTGGATTATACCAACGCCGCTAGGGCCGAGTAATGCGATGGTCTCGACGCGTTCAACGAACGCTAAGCGAGTTAGTTCTTTTAGTTGCTGTCGTGGTGTGCCACTAGCAAACTTAAAATCGTAATCATCGAACGATTTTAATGCTGGAAAGCCAGCGAACTTAAGAAGCGTCTCGCAAGCGTTTAGTATGAGTTATTGTTGAAGGTTCATAAACCTCCCTCCAACAAGCTGTCATAGCCGCTCAGCGGGTGCTGTAAGCTCTCTATCGGGTGTTGGTCGGTTCGCTGATGATGTCACGATACGACTGTGTTCTTTAGCTGGCAGCGGTTGTAAGTGAAACCGCTCTTGCTCAAGCAATATCTGCGGCTTCTGACCGGTTGGACATTGAATACGTTGATGTGCAACGTGTTAAAGTAGTTGGCCAATGTGAGCGTTGGCCGCCGACACATCAAAGCGTAAACCATGCAGCTTCAAACTTGCCGCCAATGGCTGATTAAGCTGCGTTTAAATACGAGTTGAAACGCTCAACCTTACTCGTCGTGCGAGCCTGATAAGGGCGGCAAGCACGCGGTTGAAAAAAACATATTACTTACCGAACTCGAGTAGCGCTTTGTTTCAGCGATGCTGTACTGGGCCATACGCATCACGTTCAATCATAATAGTCTTGGCGCTCACTCTCTCAAAATATACGAAGGCTGCGCGGCTAAAAGATAAAGTT